>JASFHJ010000022.1:0-11260 GCA_050123255.1 Dehalococcoidia bacterium | reverse complement strand
TGACCCGGTAGCCCTTAATCTGGACATCCGCCTCTTCCATCAGGTTGAACAGCCCTACCTGCAGCCTTTCGGCCAGGTCCGGCAGTTCGTTGATACAAAATATACCGCGATTCGTCCGCGGAATAATGCCGTAATGCATCGTTAATTCATCGGAAAGATACCGTCCTTCGGCGACTTTTATGGGGTCGACATCACCGATGAGGTCAGCGATGGTCGTGTCCGGCGTTGCCAGTTTTTCACCGTACCGGTCCTCCCGTGACAGCCAGGCGATTTCCGTATCGTCTCCGTCCTGCGCCACCTTTTCCCGGCAGGCTTTGCATATCGGTGAGTAGGGATTATCATTTATTTCACAGCCCCGGATGACCGGCATTTCTTCGTCCAGCAGTTCGACCAGGCGGCGCATGATTCGGGACTTGGCCTGGCCTCTTTCACCTAAAAAGATGATGTTCTGGCCGGAGATTACCGCGTTTTCCACCTGCGGAATGACGGAATTATCATAGCCGATGATACCGGGAAAGACGGCCTTTTTTGCCTTAATCAGCTTGATGAGGTTGCGCCTCATTTCTTCCTTCATCGACAGAGGTTTGTAGCCGGATGCCCTCAACTCGCCGATAGTGTGCGGTTTCTTAGATGCGGAGGAGTCACCTTCGGTACCGGTCCGGGTCGATGGCACGGGAGGTTTTTCCGCTGCCTGAATATTTTTTTCTTTTTTCTGTCTTCTAAAGAGAAATCCCATTTATAACACTCTTTTCTTTTTATTACGGGACAGTAATTCCCGGAATGGCTCTTTTACACCCGGAAGCGGTATTGAAATGGAGTTTTGATGCAGTCCTTTTCGACCACTGTCCGGACTGCCGGCGTATAACTACAGGGAATATGAACCCTACAATTTAAGTATAAGCACGCTCTTTAAGACATGTCAATGATAATAACACGAGTGGACTAAATGAGAAAAACAGCGGTGAGAATCACCTAATTCGTGGGGTAGTTTTGCTAATCCCGACTCTAACGGTTAAAATAGATTATCATCCCGGGCGGCAGCCGTGAAACAATGGACTATCAACAAATCCGTTTAAAAGCTGAAGCTGGATGCAGCTATCTGAAGGATAAGAACTCTTATTTGATATATGTAGCGTCGGCGGATGATCCGGTCGTTACCGGAGTTCTCGACAGCTTGCGGGCGGAAGCGGTTAAAAACAACATCGACGCTGAAGTAATCGCTGCCGGCTCTCTGGGTTTATACGACCTCGAACCTATTGCAGTTATCAATAAACCGGATAATTCAACCACCCTCCATCACAACGTGACCGGGGAATCAGTCCCCGACTTCACAAAGGACAATCCCGGAACGGAATTACCCGCACTTAACCTGCAAAACCGGGTAGCCCTGAGAACCTGCGGCTATATCGACCCAGAGAACATCGGCGAGTATATCCTGAAAGAAAACGGTTACCGCGGTCTGTCTGACGCTTTACAGATGGAGCGGACCGAGCTTGCCCGAAAACTAAACGTTCCCGGCCCGAGCGGTGAAGAAGCCTGTGAAAGATACATCATCTGCAACGCTCTGGACTGCGACCCTGATGAGCTGACAAGCAAGCTTCTCCTGGAGGGTGACCCTCATTCCGTGCTCGAAGGCTTCCTGATAAATGCCCGCGCTTTCGGGGCAACCCGTGGTTATATCTGCATTAACGAGGAATATGAAACAGCCATAAAACGACTCCGCCTGGCGCTGGAACAAATGAAAGAATACAACCTGCTGGGCGATAATATTCTTGAATCGGACTTTTCATGCGATATCGAAGTTAAAGAGGTACCGTCATCACTGGTGATGAAAGACGAAACAGCGTTAATCCGGTGCCTGGCGGGAAAGCAGCCGATTCCCTACCTCATTACGACCCCCCTTGCGGAAAAGGGACTGAACGATATGCCGACCCTGCTTGTAGATGCCGAATCACCGGCACGTACGGCGGCGGTCACCCGTAACGAAAAAGCGCCGGAGACAAGAATACTAACATTATGCGGAGACATCAATCACAAATATACCGTGGAAGTCCCGGCCGGCATTACCCCGAGGCAAATCATCGAGGACATCGGCGGGGGTATACCGGGCGGCGGTATCAAAGCCATCCGGGCGGGGGGACGAACCGGGCGCTTTCTCTCCCCCGACACACTGGACAGCCCTCTGGTAAATATTCTGGCTGATAGTCCGGGCGTTATCGAGATATCCAACGATAATTCCAGCATGGTTGAAAAAACGAAGGATACGATGGGCTATTTACAGGGCCAGTCATGCGGTAAATGCGTGTTCTGCCGGGAAGGCACTTTACAGATAGCCGATATCCTGGAGGATATTACCGCCGGTAAAGCCTCTCCCGACGACCTGGAACTGGTTCAAAAGCTCTGCGAAGGAATGATACAGGGCAGTATCTGCTACCTTGGTAAGAAAGCCGCCGACCCCGTCTTAAGCAGCCTGGAACTGTTCGGGAATGAATACGACTACTATCTTAAGAAAAAATAATGAACGAATCTAAGCCGGTAAAACTGAATATCGACGGACAGGACATCGAGACCCGGCCGGGAAAAACGGTGCTGGAAGCGGCACTTGACGCCGGTATCTATATCCCCCACCTTTGCCACCACCCGGACCTGCCTTCCATCAGCGTCTGCCGGTTGTGCATCGTTGCGGTGGAGGGCGTCGAAGGTCCGGTGCCGTCGTGCTCCACACCCGTTGCCGACGGCATGGTTATCAAAACAAAATCGGAAGAAATCGACCGGATGCGGTTCCTCGCCATGGAGTTGATGCTGGCCGGGCACCCGGCGGACTGCGGCACCTGCGACAAGTACCTCAACTGCGAACTGCAGTCGATGAAGCAATACCTGGGTTGCGAGGAATTGAGCGTCAGGAGACGTTCCCGGTTGTTACCTATAAATAATAAGAATCCCCTTTTCTGGCACGACCCCAACAAGTGCGTGGTATGCGGCCGGTGCGTCCGGGCCTGCGAAGAGCTCCGGGGAGTGGGCGTACTCTACTACAATAAACTCGGTAGAGAAACCGTCACCGGGACGGTGGCCGATTTACCGCTGGCCGAGACCGACTGCCGGTTCTGCGGCGCCTGCGCCGAGGTTTGTCCTACCGGGGCTATTCAGGACAAAGAGGAACTCCTCGAGGGGAAAAAGCGCAAGGAAGCCCTGGTTCCCTGCCGCTATACCTGCCCCGCCGAGATAGACGTGCCGCGATACGTCCGGCACATAAGAGAAGGAAATCTTGCCGCCGCCGCGGCGGTCATACGGGAAAAAGTCCCGTTCCCGGGCGTACTCGGTTATGTTTGCGACCGTATTTGCGAGGATGTCTGCCGGAGGGGTGAAATCAACGAGCCTGTCTCTATCCGTAATCTGAAGCGTTACGCCGCCGAACACGACGCTACGAAACAATGGCAGCAAAACGTCACCAAAAAGTCGGCAATCGGTAAGAAAGTAGCCGTAATCGGCTCGGGACCGGCCGGGCTAACGGCAGCATATATTCTCAATAGCCAGGGACATACGATCACGGTGTACGAATCATCACCGCTTCCCGGCGGCATGATGCGTTACGGTATACCCGAATATCGACTGCCGAAGGACGTACTCGATGAGGAAATAGAAGATATAGTTAAAAGCGGCATTGAAATAAAAACCGGTTCACCCGTCAGTTCCATAGATTCTCTTTTAGAGGAAGGCTTTGATGCCGTTCTGGTGGCTGTCGGAACTCATCAGGGGCAAAAGCTGTCCGTCCCCGGCTCCGATGGCGAGAGAATTTTTATCGGAACGGATTTTCTGAGAGATGTAAATACCGGGCATGAGGTCGATATCGGTGATAAAATAATAGTGCTGGGCGGCGGTAATGTGGCTTTCGACTGCGCCCGGGTAGCCGGGCGACTCGGCGCCGAGATGGTGAACCTCGCCTGCCTAGAAGACCGGGAAACGATGCCGGCCTCCGGCGATGAAATCAGCCAGGCAGAAGAGGAAGGCATTATCCTCCATCCCGCCCGGAATGTCACCAGGATTTTGAGTCAAAACGGAAAAATCACCGGCGTTGAATTCCAGGGAGTCCTTTCGTGCAGTTTCGACGCGGATAACAACCCTGAACTGGAAATCGATGATGATTCGGAGCACGTCTTCGAGGCAGATACCGTCATATTCGCCATCGGACAAAGGCCGGACATCCCTCCGGAATTCGGCCTGGATACGGAAAACAGCCTGATTACTGTAGACACGTTCTCACACCAGACCAATAAAGAAGGGGTGTTTGCCGCCGGTGACGCCGTGAACGGCACTTCCTCCGTTATCAAAGCCATCGCTTCCGGCAGAAAAGCAGCGATTGCCATCGATAGATACCTGGGCGGCAGCGGACTGGTAGACCGGCAACTCGTCGAGAAAGCCGAACCGGAGGCAAATATCGGCTGCATTGAGGGATTCGCCGCAATGAGCCGCTGTGAAGAATCCCGCATTCCGGTTGAGAAACGGAAAGGAAATTTCAATAAAGTCGTCGAGGATATGGATGAGGAGTCGGTCAGGAAAGAATCGGAGCGCTGCCTGCAATGCGATCTCAGGCTGAAGATTACCCCGGTAAAATTCTGGGGAAATTACTGATATAATACCTTGTAGCAATGTTAAGGGGGGAACTAAGATGAGTCAGATACCCGCAGAAACCGACGTAGCGGTAATCGGTACCGGAGTGGCCGGACTGGCAGCGGCATTTACGCTGGCTGAAGGCGGTACCAAAGTTGTCGTGTTCGAAAAAGAACGCTCTATCGGCGGGACATCGAACTTTTTCCACGGGATGTTCGCCGTGGAGAGCGAGATGCAGAGAAAACGGTATATAATGTACAGCCGGGACGAAGCTTTCAAAAATATCATGGACTACAGCCACTGGCGGGCTAATCCCCGACTGGTTAGGGCTATCGTCAACGAATCCGCCGCTACCATCAGCTGGCTCCAGGAAGCCGGGGTTGAGTTTACCGAGGCTACCATCAATATCCCGGATGCCCCGCGTACCTATCACCTGGTCAAGGGTCGCGGGGAGGCAATCGTGAAAGCTCTGGCTACCAAAGTTAGAGAACTGGGCGCCACCATATTACCGGCAACGCCGGTGAAACAGCTGTTCAAAGCCGGTAACGCCGTCGCCGGGGTGGTAGCCGAAGAAAACGATGAGGATACCCAGGTGCAGACCAGAGCGGTCGTCATTGCCAGCGGCGGCTACGCCAATAACAAAGAATGGATTAAAAAATATTCGGGATTCGACCTGGATGTAAACCTGGTTTCGGTGGGTAATGTTCACAAGACCGGCGACGGCATCCGTATTGCTTTAGAAGCGGGAGCCGCCGATGAAGGACTCGGTGTGCTGGAACTGGTGCGTGCCGGCCCCATCGGTCCCGAATTCGTCATGGGATGTCAACTGGAAAGCGCGGCGGTACAGCCCGACTTGTGGGTCAATACCCGGGGAGAAAGATTCTGCAACGAGAGCGTTACTTTCGATGACGCCTTGGTGGGCAACGCCAGCGCCCGGCAACCGGGTGACTGCACTTTCAGCATCTTCGACACATCCACAAAACAACGGTTGATAGAAAACGGGATAGATAGAGCTATGACAATGGATTTTCCGCCGGGTTCGCGGACCAGCGAACTGGAGCGTGAACTGGAAACAGCACTGAAGAACGGCAGCCCCGAAGTCCTGGAAGCCGACTCCATCGAGGAACTGGCGGAAAAGATGGCGGTAGATTCCGGGGTATTCAAAGCCACCGTCGAGGAATACAACCGGTTCTGCGAACAGGGTCATGACGAGCTGTTCGCCAAAGACCCGAAGTACCTCCGGCCAATCGTGGGACCGAAGTTTTACGCTATCAGGGCTCGCACCATCTTCCTGGGAACGCTGGGAGGTATCAAGATAAACCACCGCATGGAGGTTATCGACAAGAAAGGCGCTATCATACCGGGGCTCTACGCCGCGGGCTATGACGCCGGAGGTATGTACGGCGACAGCTACAGTATTACCAGGTCTTCCGGATTGTCATCGAGCTTTGCCGCGAATTCCGGTAGAATTGCCGGCAAGAACGCTCTGGTATATCTGGGAAAATAAAGTTTATACATCAAGGCAAGTCCCTGGAAAACAATAAGATAAAGAAAGTCAACGCCGGGAGGTGAGAAGTGTTATTGAAAGACCGCGTGGCGATAATCACCGGAGGGGCCAAGGGAATCGGCAGAGCTATCTCGCTGAAATTCGCCGGGGAAGGCTGTGACGTTGTCGTCAACGCCATGCATATCGAAGGAGCCGAGAAAGTGGCGAAGGAAGTCAGAGCCCTGGGACGCCGTGCGCTGGCGATTGCTGCCGACGTAGCCGATAGCGCTCAGGTAAACGGTATGGTAGACCGGACCGTACAGCAATTCGGAAAAATCGATATACTGGTTAACAACGCCGGCGGGATTTCCCAGGCTTCGGGCGGACCCGTCGAGAGCACCACCGACGAAGACTGGGCCAGGATTATCGGCATAAATTTAACCGGCCCTTTCCTGTGCTGCCGTGCGGTCGTGCCGCATATGAAGAAAAACAAATACGGTAAAATAATCAATGTTTCTTCCATGGGCGCCATTCATCCCCCGGCACCCCTCGTTCACTACCACTCCGCCAAGGGAGGTATGCTGGGATTAACTACCAATCTGGCCTTCGAACTGCGCCGGGAAAATATCACCGTAAACGCCATTTTACCCGGACCGGTGCGTTCCGAATTTTTTAACAAGATGCTCGATGATATGTCCGAAGAAGAAGGGAAGGCTTTCTTTGATATGCTGGACAACCAGGTGCCGATGCACAGAATGGGCGATCCCGAAGAGATTGCCGGGGTGGCGCTGTTCCTGGCATCCGGCATGTCATCGTACGTTACCGGCGAGTCGATATGCGCCGGGGGAGGACTGCCCCTGGCACCCGACTAGTGCCTGATTATATTCGGGGTTTGATAATAGCGGTTTTAAGCAACTACAATGTTTTAGTAAGGAGATAAACATGGCAAGAGGCTACCGGGAAAGAATCCTGTGGGTGGATCTTTCCAGCGGGGATTTAAGGGAAGAAAAACCCGACGAACGACTTCTTCACGACTTCATCGGGGGGTACGGACTGGGCGCCCGGATGCTTTACACCCGTCAGAAGGGCGGCGCCGACGCGTTGGGACCGGAAAATATACTCGGTTTTTTAACCGGGCCGCTTACGGGCACTCCCGCCACCTTCGCCGGCAGGTACGGGATAGTCGGCAAATCACCGCTGACCGGCGGCTGGGGCGACTCCAATTCCGGCGGACATTTCGGTCCTTATCTCAAGTTCTCGGGATACGACGCCGTCTTCTTTACCGGTACCGCGGAAAAACCGGTCTATTTGTTCCTCGATGACGGTAAAGCCGAACTAAGAGACGCCGGACACCTCTGGGGCAAGGATTGCTTTGTGACGGAGGACACCCTCAAGGATGAGATAGGCGGAGACGTGGAAAGCGCCTGTATCGGTCCCGCCGCAGAGAAACTCGCCCTGATAGCGTGTGTGGTTACCCGCAGAGGCGCCGTCGCCGGGCGTTCCGGGCTGGGCGCGGTGATGGGCTCCAAGAAACTCAAGGCGATTGCCGCCAGAGGGAACCCGGAAGTCCCGGTTTACGATATCGAAAAAGTAAACGCTCTGCGTAAAGCGCATATCGCGGCGATGAGGACG
The DNA here is from genome assembly GCA_050123255.1 of Dehalococcoidia bacterium. GTDB lineage: Bacteria > Chloroflexota > Dehalococcoidia > Dehalococcoidales > RBG-16-60-22 > W425. The sequence continues at coordinate 3,534 of JASFHJ010000022.1, read as the reverse complement.
TGGGAAGGCATGGAGACAATGGAAGGCTTTCACAAATACGGCACCTCGAACGTCGCCGAGGGATTCGCTCACAGCGGTAACACGCCGGTGAAGAACTGGGGCGGAGTCGGCGTGCTCGACCTGCCGGATAACTCCGGGCTCAGCGGCGACGCCGCCATAGCCAACCTCGAACGCCGAACGGGTTGCTGGCACTGCCCGATAGGCTGCGAGGGCAGGTTGAAAGCCGGCGAGGGTGAGTACAAATACCCGGCCGGTACGCGCCGCGTGGAATACGAGACCCAGGCGGCTTTCGGCACGATGTGCTGCAACAGCAACGCGGAGTCGCTGAACATGATTAACCACCTTTGTAATTCCCACGGACTGGACACCATATCCGGCGGCACCACCATGGCCTTTGCCATCGAATGCTACGAAAACGGTATCATCACGAAAGCCGATACCGACGGAATCGAACTCACCTGGGGGAATCACCGGGCGATAGTCGCCATGACGGAGAAGATGGTGAAGCGGGAAGGCTTCGGGGACATACTTGCCGACGGCGTGAAAGCCGCCGCGGAAAAAATCGGCAAGAGCGCCGAGGAATACGCCGTACACATCGGCGGTCAGGAACTCGGCATGCACGACCCCAAATTCCCCTCCGTTCCGGACGCTACTTCCGCAGCGCGTTACCAGATGGACCCCACACCGGGCCGACACACCCAGATGAACTTCGGGCCGGAGGCATTCACTTTCCAGCTGGTCAATTCCTCCGGCTGGTGCATGTTCAGCGACCTGGTTGGGGGGAACACGCTTAAATACCTTACGGAGTTCATGAGCGCCGTAACCGGCTGGGAGCGTTCCGAGGACGAGATGCTTAAAGCAGGGGAGAGAATCTATAATATGCGGCACGTTTTCAACCTGCGCGAAGGCATAAATCCCATCAATTATAAAATTCACCCCCGGATAATCGGCAGACCTCCCCTGAAAGAGGGACCGCTGGCGGAGCACTCGGCGGATATCGAAGCGCAGATATACTGGGGACTCGGCGCACTGGACTGGAGCCGGGCAACCGCCTGGCCCAGCCGGAAGAAACTGATGGAACTCGGGCTCGACGATGTTGCTGCGGAACTGTGGCCGCCACAGGAGAGTCACGACTCGCATTAAGGAGATAAACACCGGTAAAAGCAGGTGATACTATGGCAGAAAAAGCTATCGGCGGATATATGGGTAAAATCCTTCGCGTCGACCTCGGTCACGGCAAGATAAGCGAGGAAACGCCGGATAACGGGACGCTGCGAAAATACATCGGCGGGACGGGGCTGGGAGTGAAATACCTCTACGAAGAGGTACCTCCCGGCGTAGAATGGTCGGACCCGGAAAATCGCATCATGTTCATGGCGGGTCCTTTCAGCGGCACCAAAGTCAACGGCTCCGGTATCTTCTCGATAATCAGCAAGGGACCGATGACCAACCTGGCGGGGACCAGCCAGGCTAACGGGTATTTCGCGGCGTATTTAAAGCTATCGGGATTCGACGGTATCGTCGTCCAGGGGAAGGCCGAGAACTGGGTTTATCTTTACTTCCACGACGGTAAAGCGGAACTCCGTGACGCCGGACACTTACAGGGCAAAGACACCCGGGAGACGGAAGACATCATTAAAGAGGAACTGGGAAAAACGTGCAGTGTGTTCGCCATAGGACCTGCCGGAGAAAATCTGGTCAGATTCGCCTCGATCGTCGGCGACCACGGTCACGTTGCCGCCCACAACGGACTGGGCGCCGTCATGGGTTCCAAGAATCTCAAGGCAATCGTGGCGGAACAGGGGACCGCGAAAGTACCCGTCGCCGACGCCAGGGGATTAACCGGAGCGGCGAAAATCCTGATCGAAGACTCCATGAAAGTGATGCCCACTTTATCGTCTTTCGGGACAGCCGACGCCTATCCCATGATGCACCGCACCGGCCAGCTGCCGGTGAAAAATTACACCACAAATATCTTCCCCGAGAACGAGAGGTTCAGCGGAGAAAACCTCCGCAACACCTTCAACGCCACCAGGACCACCTGCTGGGCATGCCGCATCGGGCATTGCCGTATGACCGAAATTACCAGCGGTCCTTACAAAGGCTTCGTGGGTGAGGAACCGGAATACGAAGGCGTGGCGGCGATGAGCTCGGTCATCGGGCAGACCGACCCCGCAGCGATGGTCGTCCTGGGCAACGACGTAGACCGACTGGGCATGGACATCAACGAGTGCGGCTGGCTGGTCGGCTGGATGATGGAATGCTACCAGAAAGGACTTTTAACCGGAGACGATTTAGACGGTATCGACCTTACCTGGGGCAACGCCGAGGCAACCCGCGAAATATTGAAAAAGACCGCCTGCCGCCGGGGACAGGGCAACCTGTGGGCGGAGGGCGTAAAACGAACCGCCGAAAAATACGGCGGCGAGACGCTGGACTGTGCCGTCTATACCCTCAAAGGGGCAACACCGCGCGGTCACGACCACCGGGCAAGATGGTCGGAGATGATCGATACCTGCCTTTCCAATACGGGTACAATCGAGACCGGCCCCGGAGTACCGGCGGTCCCCGAACTGGGAATGGCGCCGCCGAAAGATTCCTTCGATGCCATAGAAGTGTCTTCGTTCAACGCTATGGTAAGCGGCCGGCGTCTTTTCGAAGACTCGCTGGTCGTCTGTTTCTTCTGCGGGCAAAATCTCAAGTACGTTCTGGATGCGATGGCCGCGGTTACCGGCTGGGATATTACACTTGAAGAAGCGATGACGACAGGAAAGCGTATCCTCAACCAGCTGCGGGTATTCAACATAAGGCACGGACTAACCAGCGATATAGAGGCACCTTCGGTGCGTTACGGCTCCACACCAGTCGACGGACCGGCGCAGGGAAAAGCGATTATGCCCCACTGGGATGATTTAAGAAGGAACTACTACGAGAAGATGGGCTGGGACCCGGAAACGGGCATCCCTCTGCCGGAGACACTAAAAAAATATGGATTGAAGCATCTTATACCTGATTTGAACACGTAAAAAACAAGGAGGAGCACTGAATATGGGAGACCTGGATGGAAAAGTCGCGTTGATTACCGGAGCCGCCAGCAAACGAGGCATGGGACATGCCATCGCTCTGAAACTCGCCCAAGAGGGCGCCGATGTTATTGTCACCGATAAAATCGCGGCTCCCAAAAGCATGTTCCCCGGCGACGAGAACTGGGGCGGACTCGATGAAATAGTCAGTGAGATAGAAGCCCTCGGCAGGAAAGCCCTGGCAGCAACCCTGGATATTACCGTTAGCGAAGAGAACGAGGCTGTCGTTGCTAAAGCCCTGGATAAATTCGGGAAAATAGATATCCTGGTGCATGCTGCCGCCATCCGGGGCCCCGTGGGCGTTCCCATCATCAACCTTTCCGAGAAAGACATCCGGGATATCATTGATGTAGACCTGGTGGGTTCTTTTCTCATCTGCAAAGCGGTCGGTAAAGTGATGGTGGAACGGAACGAAGGTGGCAAGATTGTGGTGATTTGTTCCGGAGCGGGA
>JASFHJ010000021.1:0-11401 GCA_050123255.1 Dehalococcoidia bacterium | reverse complement strand
CAGTATATCTTCGTGGGAGGACCGGGTAGTGATGACGTCGCTGTCCCAGCGCATCACCCTTGCCCGGGGAAACATGTAGCCGACCTCCTGTTCTACCTTCTGCGTACCCACACCCAGGAACTTTATCCGCTGACTCCCGCACTCGGGACATTTTGTCGGGACCGCCGTCTTGAAGTTGCACTGGTGACACACCAGCGAATCCTCGGAAATGTGCTGCGTTAAGGTTACGTCGCAGCGCCGGCACCGCATCACGAATCCGCAGTGACGGCACTGCACGAAGGTAGCTCCTCCGCGACGGTTGAGGAATAGTATAACCTGCTCGCGTCTGGCAATAGCTTCGTTGATGGCTTCGGTCAGCGACCGGCTGAACATGCTGCGGTTCCCGGCTTTAAGCTCCTCCTTCATATCCAACACTTCAACGTCGGGCATTTCTATTCTGCCGTTGACGCCGATTCTCTCCGGCAGTTCCAGGATTCGATATTCGCCGTTCTGAGCCCGGTAATAGGTCTCAACGTCCGGCGTGGCGCTGCCCAGGACGACTACCGCGCCGGTCAGTTCCGCCAGCTTCAACGCGGCGTCACGGGCATGATAGTTAGGTGAGGTATCCTGTTTATAGGTCCATTCGTATTCTTCATCGATGATGATAATGCCGAGGTCCGGCTGAGGCGTAAACAGAGCACTCCGCGACCCGATAACAACGTCGAACTCGCCGTTCCTGATACGGTGCCATTCATCGTATTGCTCCCCCGGAGAAAGGCGGCTATGAAAGACCGCCACGCGGTGGGGAAAACGGGCGGCGAACCTTTCGATTGTCTGGGGAGTCAGGGCTATCTCCGGCACCAGGACGATCCCCTTTTTACCGGCTTTGATAACCTCGGCTAAAGTTTGCAGATATACCTCGGTCTTACCGCTGCCGGTTACGCCGTGGAGTAAGAACACATGGGGCTTTCCAGGCATTGTAACCGGTTTATGAATAACAGATGCGATGGCATCGAAAGCCGCCTGCTGATGTCTGGTGAGTTGCAGAGGATTTGAAATAGCGATGTCTATATACGAGATAGGTTCCCGCCTGACTTCTACTTCACTAAAAGATACCAGCCCCTTCTTCTCCAGAACATTGGCGATAGCTTTGCTGCAGCCGGTTGCCCGCCTGACTTTCGCCCACGACAGCGGACCTCCGCTCTCTTTCAGATAATCCAGCAGGACAGCCTGTTTTTCAGAAAGCCTGATGTTCTCGCCCGAATCGATAAGGTTTATGTAAAGTTCCCTTTTCGGCTTTATCCTGACAGGCCCGATGTTGTAACTGCGACCCAGCACCCCGCTTTTCACCAGCTGCGATACGAGACCCTGAGCTTTTTTCTTGCCAAATGTTTTCTCTAGTTGAGCAAGCTCGACGTCGTTTTCCGCCATAACTTTATTAAAAAGTGCTCGTTGCTCATTCGACAGCGATCCGGCATCGACGGAACGGTCGAGGACGTTCACGCAAGTGACCACCTTTCGCTCGAAGCCCGGCGGCAGCATCAAAGCCACCGCATCGAAAAGCGGTGAAAGATAATAGTCGCTTATCCACTGGGCCAGGGTCAAATAGTGCGGCGAGATTGGCGGCTCTTCTTCGATAACACCGGTTATTTCCCGGGTATCCTCGACGGCGGGAAAGCCGGTGATTTCCATGACGATTCCCTGGAGCGTTCTTTCCCCGAAAGGCACCCAGACGGGCTGCCCGGCGCTGAGCGTTAGTTCATCGGGGACGGCGTAGCTGAAGGTCCGGCGCTGGGCTACCGGAGAATTAACACTTACCTCGGCATATCTCATTGCAGACTCCAGGGGCTTTGGCGAACATTCCCAGCTTTGGAGTGAATATGTTTACGACTTTTCGTCTACTGATTTCTCTTCTTCGGGTTCCCCGGAAGCCTTAGGCTCTTCTTCCTTTTCCGCGACCGGCTCTTCTACCGCCTCGGGGGCTTCCTCCGGCTTTTCTTCGGCTGCCGGTTCTTCTACCACATCTTCGGTAACGGGTTCGGCTGCCGCTTCAGGCTTCTCTTCAGTTTCCTCGGCTACCGGCCCGGTAACCTCTTCGGGTTCTTCGGCGGAAGCTTCTTCAGCTTTCGGTTCTTCAGCAACCGGCTCCGCCGTCGCTTGAGGTTTCTCCTCGGTAGCCACGTCTATAGGTTCGACGGATGTTTCAATTTTTTCTTCAACTTCCCCGGCCACCGGTCCCTCTACCACCTCTTCAGCCCCGGGTTCTTCTGCTTCCGTCTGGGCTTCGGCATCAGCGACGGTTATCATTTCGCCTTCTTCACCAAGCACTTCTTCCGGCTCAAGGGCTTCCTCCGCTTCCGGCTCCAGTAACTCGGCCCCGATGGATTCTACCTTCTTCTCAACGCGCTTAATCTTGCGTCGCGCCTGTCGACCGCTTAAGTTGCGGAGGTAATACAGCTTGGAACGCCGCACCTTACCATGACGCACGATCTCCACCTTTTCCACCAGGGGAGATTGAAACGGAAAAGTCCGCTCCACTCCGATACCGAAAGCGACGTGCCGGACGGTAAAACTGGCGCCGTTACCGCCGGGACGCACCTGGATAACCACGCCCTGGAATACCTGGATACGTTCCTTGCCACCCTCGACGATACGGGCGCTGACCTTAACGGTATCCCCGGGTGAAAGAGGCGGGATTTTAGGATTCTTCTTATTTTCAACTAAAGATGCAACATTCATGTTATGGCTCCCTGTCCGAATTCAACCGAGACCGTCTGGTCATCAGTTTTTCTGCGTATTTTCTATCTTCATGGCTGAGGTCAGCCTTATCGAGCAAGTCCGGGCGGCGTTCCAGCGTACGCCGTATTATCTGTTCCCGGCGCCACCTGGCTATCTCGGCATGATTCCCGGAGAGCAATACCTCCGGTACTTTCATGCCCCGGTACTCCGCCGGACGGGTATATTGAGGATATTCCAGTAATCCGTGGGCGTGAGAATCGTCCAGCGGCGAATCCTCCGAGCCGAGAACCCCCGGTATTAATCTTACCACGGAATCGATAACAACCATAGCGGGAATCTCACCGCCGGTCAGAACGTAGTCGCCGATGCTGATTTCATCCGTCGCCAGATGCGCGGCTACCCTCTCGTCGACGCCTTCGTAGTGACCGCAAATAAGTATCAGGTTTTCGTGGTCCGACAGCTCGCGGGCTATTTCCTGGTTGAACAACCTGCCCTGCGGCGATAGCAGAATAACCGGAACGTCGCCAAGTTTGTTTCGTATCCCGGCTTTGACCGATTCCACGGCCTCGAATATGGGTTCCGGCTTCATGACCATTCCCGCACCGCCGCCGTAGGTATAATCATCGGCAACGTGGTGTTTATCATGCGTAAATTCACGGATATCATGCGTACGCAGAGTCACCAGACCATTGTCCACGGCACGCCTGAAGATGCCGAGGTTGAATGTCTCCGCAAACATCTGCGGGAACAACGTCAATATATCTATCTGCATCCTATTTATTCACTCCGGCATCCGGCACGGAATGCTCGGTTACTTCGCCTTTGAGGATTTCAACGCCGTGGGCCACCGCCGGTAATATCACGTCCAGGCATTCGCTTACGGCTTTCGGACTTCCGGGCAGGTTGATAATAAGGCATTTACCCCTGATGCCCGCCGTTGCCCGGCTGAGCATCGCCATCGGCGTTTTTTCCAGCGATTTCATCCGCATCGCCTCGCCGAATCCCGGTACGCTTTTATCGATAACCAGCCGGGTCGCCTCCGGGGTGACATCACGTTCCGCGAAGCCCGTTCCGCCCGTTGTCAGGATTACATCGAATTCACCGGTATCAGCCCATTCCGCCAGCGCGGCGGCGATTACCTCTTTCTCGTCGGGGACTATCTCATACTTAGCGACACGGTTCCCAGACGCCGTCAGTTTATCCTTTATTACAGGTCCGCTGACGTCCTCCCGCTCTCCCCGAGAGCCCTTATCGCTAACGGTAATAATACCCGCCGTATACATAGCCCCTTCTTAGAAAACAAGTAATATTTTACCATAAATCACTCCACGTTTCACGCTTTGGTGCCGCGGCGAGCATAGAGTATATGTAGCTCAGGCTTTCGAGTTCATCAACGGTGAAGGCCGGACTATAGAGTTCAACCGGCATGCCCGGAACACATCTTAGCGGGAAAGCGCTTCTATCCTGACTTATCGTCTATATCATCCGTTACCGGAATCAAATCTACATGGTTTCTGTCATCTTAGCTGATATTTTATATAGCATATTTCTTGGTAAAACCTGGAAAAGATAAGCAAAAAACCTGAATTTCACACCCGGCAAACAGATCGACCTGTTCTTGTTCAGACTTTTCAAGGAATAATCAACCGTCATCTCGGGAGATACGGTAAACATCTTTGCTGCGTCAAATATTACTTTCCTTTTTTCTTCCGGGTATACCCGGTAAAAATCAGTTTGGGTGAATGCCGGACACAAGACCTGAACTTTGATACCCTTATCTTTCAGTTCCAGGAACAATCCTTCCGAGAGTTGTTTCAGGAAAACCTTTGTAGCCGTGTAAACATAGGTTCTCAATCCCGGTGCATATGCTCCCAGAGAGGAAACATTAATTATTGCACCCTTTTTCCTCCTGGTCATTGCGGGAAGAACTGCATAAATCAACCTCAAAGGCGCTATCTGGTGAACCTTAACCATATTCTCGTGATTGGCCAGTTCAACTTCCAAGCAATCTGTGTCGGTGTCAAAGTAACCGGCGTTATTAATCAGCATTTCAATGTCGTCGGCAGAGCTTATGGCATCCGCCACTTTCCGGATATCTTTATCATCTGATAATTCGGCAATAATCACGTTGACGTTAACGTCGTGTTCTTTGATGATTTCTTCAGCAACCTTATCAATGATTTCCTTACGTCTCCCGGTGATTATCAAGTCATAACCATCCGCCGCGAGGCGTCTTGCATAAGCCGCCCCGATGCCACTCGTCGCTCCCGTAATTACAGCTGTTTTACTCATATCTACTCCTCATAAAAATATATTACTCTCCATAAAAAGAGCACCGGTAATCGCTGGATTAACGAGTACCGGTGCCACTATTATTATCACCAAACACTATCACTGCCAGAGATGTTCAGATATGAACTCAAGCAGGTTAATTATACGTATATCGGGGAAATTGTCAAACAGAGGGGCATGCCTGATTTACCTGTAATCTCATGTTATATATCAATTATGGCAAGCCGCGCACACCCTCTCCACTCTGATATTCAGTCAGGCGTGTTACCCACCCGCGTGTATTTGCCGGTGACGGCAATATCCACGAACAGAAACGGTTTATTGACTATAGTGAAAGTTACCGGGCCGTGGGGCAGACCTGCCGGGATATATATTGCCGTCGGCTCGTTGACGATGTGCTTTTCCTGCTCTTCCCCCAGCGATATCTCAATTTCGGCATCGAAATCCGTGGCATCATCGGGATTTGCCGAGAAAAAGTGCAGGTACTGGGGAAACTCGTGTTTATGGGGTCGGGATAACATCTGGTGGGGTTTCTTTATGAAAACGCTATCTACGGAGAGGTGTCCCCCGCCGAACTTCTCCAGGTGGCGAGTGCTCACTATCGATATATTCTCTTGATTCGAGTCCGACTTGACACAATCCGTGGTAAAGTATTGGCCGTATTTTGTTCCCGCCATTTTCTCTCCTTGTCTCATTATTTATTGCCTAAATCGTATGGCAATCATGTGTGTATGTCAACAGACTGTACATCCACTGCTCCCGATTCCGGCTGTAAGCCTTGATTGTCCCGGTCTACCCAACCCGTTAGTGAAAAGGGGGATAATTCCGTCCGTCTTGCCGGATTATTCACTCTCTGCTATGCTGAAAAAGCAGTAAAATGCCTAACGATATCAGTCCGGATTTCCAACGCTGGGATTACGTTAAAATAACCCTTTTCGGCTTTGCGCTGACCGCGTTATGGCAAAGTCTGCACACCATTATTATACCTCTCCGGCTCCTCGACTTCATTCCCGAAACCCAGAAAAACACTTACCTGGGAATACTAACGCTTTCCGGGTTATTCCTGGCAATGCTGATGCAGCCGGTCGCCGGCGCTCTTAGCGACTGCTCAGGAATGAAATGGGGACAGCGCCGACCTTACATACTCATCGGCGGGGTGGCGGCGATATGTATCTTACCGGGCGTGGGGCTCGCCGGGGGGTTCGCCACCATTTTCCTGGTCTACTGCCTGCTGCAACTGGCTACCAACACCGCCCAGGGCCCTTTCCAGGCGTTTATTCCGGACCTGGTACCCTACCGGAAGCACGGCATGGCTTCAGGATTCAAAGCCCTTTTCGAGATTGTCGGCGGGGTGGTGCTGGTATATATTTCCAGCATATTCATGGATAGATATTCCGACGGCGAGGGCGGCCACTGGCTCTGGATGGTGCTGGGAATCCTCGGGCTGGTTCTGGCACTGACGATACTTTTCACTCTCTTCTTCGTTAAAGAGAAACCGGGAGTACCCGCCGGTAAGAGGAGTTCGGTTTTTCCCGCCTTATGGGCGACGACTAAAGAAGTCCTCACCAACCGCGACATGGTCTGGTTCCTGGTTTCGCGACTGCTGGTATACATGGCGTTCACTACTATCCAGCAGTTCGCCCTTTATTACCTCCGGGACACCATCGGCGTGGACGATCCCGCCGCAGCCACGGCGCGCTTTACCATCTTCGCCGTGGCAGGTATGCTTATCGTGGTGTGGCCGGCCGGCTATTTTTCTGATAGAATCGGGCGCAAGCCGGTCATTATGATAGCGGGACTGCTGGGTGCCGGAGGAATCGGTATCATCGTTTTATCCCAGGAATACAGCACCGTGCTCTGGGCAGGCGGAATGCTCGGCGTAGCCATGGGGGCCTTTAACAGCACGAACTGGGCGCTGGCTACCGACCTCGTGGAAAAGGGAGAGGAAGCCCGTTACCTGGGCATCGCCAACATGGCGACTGCCGGCGGTGCCGCCCTGGCGAGGGCAATCGGCCCGGCTATCGACTATTTTAACAGGCAAAGCGCCGGACTGGGCTACGACTTCATGCTGCTGGTTTGCCTGGCTTATTTCGTGGCCGGCTCGCTTCTTATTCTGAAAGTCAGACAGCGCCGTTAACCAAGATAATATCAGGAGAGATTATCCGATTAAATTAAATATGAAATCCACTCCCCAGGCACCGGCCCAAGCGACCAGCGTATGCTTGACTATCCGGCCGATTCCACCGTAAATACAGAACTTCCACAGGGGAAAGCGGAGGGCACCCGCCACAGCCCCGGCAACATCAAAAACAGGATTGGGTATCGCCGCCAGAACGAAGATAGTGACACTTCCCCACCGCCGCATCCAGTATTCCATCCGCCGGTATAACTTCATGTTACTGATTGCCGCGCGACCGCTGTAGCCGAGCAGGTAGCCGGTCAACTCACCCAGGGTTCCACCTAGTCCCGAAATTAGTCCTACCAGCCAGGGATTCAGAACCGCACCCAGAGTAAAAACGATTACCAGGCCGGGTACCGGCACGATAATCGTCGACGAGCTTATGATACATATGAGAAAGGAACCCAGATAGCCCCATGTTTCCAGTTCGTCTATCTTTTCAGGAAAACGCCAGTATAGATAGAGAATACCCACCATCACCGCGATGACGATAAGAAAACCGATCAGGTATCTGTAATTCCGCCGGAGCCAGCTCCGCTCGTCTGTCTTCTCTGTAGCGTTCGTGTTCAACTCATCCATACGTTAACCGGGACCGCTGGTCTTTCACCTGCACCACATATTTCGAGGTATTATACCATGCCGGAAAGCTTCCCTCACAGTCCGCCCTCTTGTATTTGAACCCGTTCAGCAGTTATAATGAACGGTATCAGAAAGGAGAGTCTGCCATGCCGTCTTATGCTTATTTTCAGAAGCAGTTTCTTCCGCTGGAAGAGGCAAAAATCGGGATAATGACCCATGCCCTGCATTATGGCACCGCCATCTTCGAAGGTATCCGCGGGAACTGGAACGAGTCCCGGGGGCAGACTTATGTCTTTCGTCTCCGGGAGCACTTCGAGCGACTGGCCCGGGGTTGCCACGTTCTCCAGATAAAACTGCCGCTGTCAATCGATGAGATGTGCGAGCTTTCCGTGGAACTCACCGCCAAATGCGGTTTCCGGGAAGACGTTTATCTTCGTCCGGTGGCTTACACCAGTTCACAATCGCTGGGTGTCCGGTTGCACAACCTGGACCACGATTTCTTCATGTTCGTGATACCGTGGGGGCCTTATCTCGACGTGGATAAAGCCCGGTGCTGCGTTTCCTCCTGGCACCGCCCCGAGGACAACGTAATCCCTCCCCAGATAAAGGCCAACGGTATATATATCAATAACGCCCTGGCGAAAACAGAAGCCCAGAAAGCCGGTTATGACGAAGCTATCATGCTGTCGCCGGACGGGCACGTCTCGGAGGGAAGCGGCGAAAACATTTTCCTTATCATGGACGGGAAGCTGATAACACCGCCCACCACCGACAATATCCTCATGGGGATAACCAGAAATACGGTGATCGAACTGGCGGAGAAAGAACTGGGGCTGGAAACGGTGCACCGTTCCATCGACCGCAGTGAACTGTACGTAGCCGACGAATGCTTTTTAAGCGGTACCGCCGCCCACGTAACGCCGGTATCGGAGATAGACGACCGGAAAATCGCTGACGGTGAAATCGGGCCGGTTACGGCTAAAATGCAGGAGCTTTATACGCGGGTGATACGGGGTGAACACCCCAAATACATGCACTGGTGCACCCCGGTCTATAAGAAATGGCCGGAGGCGACTAAGCCAGCTGCCTGAGCACGGCGATTACCCGGCCCTGGATTTCCACGTTCTGCGGTGAAGTATAGATAGGCTCCATCTGGTTATTGGCCGGCTGGAGCCGGACCCGGTTGGGTTCCGGATAGACCTTTTTAAGGGTGACTTCCTTTTCATCTTTGAGCCAAACCGCCGCCATTTCGCCGCTGGCAACGGTATTGACGTGCTGCATCAGGACGATATCGCCATCATTAATCAGGGCGTCAATCATGGACATGCCCTTGACGCGCAGGGCATAAACGCTGTTCTTGCCGCGCGTCAATTCGCCCGGTACCTCCATCTTCTCGGAAACGGCGGCAACATCCCAAGTGTCGGGGGTCGGCGCCGGAATGGGTTCGCCGGCGGCTATTGTTCCGATAACCGGCACCTGCAGCATATTGTCCGGTGCTGCGGCGCGCTTGAGCAGTTCTATGCCCCGGGAAACCTCGGAGTGGCGGCGGATATACCCTTTTCTTTCCAGGATATTGAGGTTGTAATCGACTACCGAAGTGGAGCTTATCCGGCAGCCCGCCTGGATATCACGGACGGTGGGAGGATAGCTGTTGTCCTTGAGAAAACGGCGGATGTAATTGATGATATTCTGCTGCTTATCCGAAAGTCGATTCATGGCTAAACCTCATGCCGCTTATTATGTAACGAACACCTGTTCTATTTCAATATAATAATATACCGGTCATAACCCTGTCAAGTTTTTCGGATATTTCCTGTATTCTAAATAATAATATTCATCTTTGTAAAGTCCGTCCCCGCACGGATATTAATAATTATGGTATAATTTCTCGAGGGAATAACCTTTCCATTCAAAACATGAATACAGAAACATCATCAAAAACAACCAATGCCCCGTCGCTGGAAATTTCCGGTATCAGTAAACGTTTCGCCGATACCAACGTGGTTGATAACGTATCCTTCACCGTGGCTCTGGGGGAGATATTCGGGCTAATCGGCCCCAACGGCGCCGGGAAGACCACCACCATCCGCATGATCATGGATATCATACAACCGGACAGCGGCACGATAAAAGCGCTGGGTGAAAGCCTCGGAGAGAAAAACAAGGACAGGATAGGCTACCTCCCCGAAGAACGCGGACTGTATAAAAAGCTGTCGGTAATACAATCGATAGAGTATATCGCGGCGCTTAAAGGCATGCCCCGTGACAAATCCCGGGAGAGAGCCGGCACGCTTCTAAAAATGGTCGACCTGCTGCCCCACCAGAATAAGAAAATAGAAGAGCTGAGCCGGGGAATGAGCCAGCTGGTCCAGTTTATGATAACCATTATCCACGAACCGGAGATGATAATCCTCGACGAGCCGTTTGCCAACCTGGATCCGGTCAATACCGAGTTACTCAAGGAGATAATCCTCCAGCTGAAAGCCGAGGGAAAGTCCATTATTCTGAGCACCCACCGCATGAATGAAATCGAGGAGCTTTGCGACCGCGTTTTCATGATAAGCAAGGGCCGCGGCGTGCTTTACGGTGAACTGGCGGAAATCAAGTCCCGCTACCGCCGTAATTCCGTTTTTCTCGAATATGATGGCGAATTGAAAGAACTGGACGGGGTAACCCGGCGTAACGACCGCCAGGGCGCCACGGAACTGGTGCTGGATGAGGAGGTAACTCCGCAGGAAATCCTGGAGAAGCTGTTGCAGATGGGCATTATCGTTAATCGTTACGAAGTTTCTACACCGCCGCTTAATGATATATTCCTCCAGGTAGTGGGTGAAAAAGTTGAATAAGATACTGACCATATTCAAACATGAATTCGTCACCACCATCACCCGCAAGGGATTCATCATCGGGGCGATTATCTTCCCGCTTATCGGGCTGGCCGCCCTGGGGATTTACCAGCTGGTGCAATCGGCCGGTGACGGCGATGAAATAGAAATATCGAAAATCGGTTATATCGACACTCCCGGGACTTTCCGGGAATATGCCGGCGATTACGGACTCGTCGAGCTGACGCCGTACCAAGAGCCGCAGGAAGCCACCCGGGCTTTACTGGACGGCGATATCAAAGAATATTTCATCATCCCCGGGGACTACCTGGAAACGGGACTGGTTGTCCGCTATCACACCGAAAAAGAACTAGAGATGTCCGGCGAGACATACGGCGCGATACGCAACTTCCTGCAGGAAAACCTGCTGAGAGGACAGGCCAGCCAGGAGATAATTGACAGGGTGCAGAACCCCCTCAACGTACAGAGCGTCCGGCTCGATGAAACCGGCGAACCGGCCACCGACCAGGGAGGTTTCGGGGCATTTTTCCTGCCGATGATTTTCGGGTTTCTGCTGGTTTCCACCATCGCTTCGTCTTCCGGCTATCTGCTGCAGGGCCTGGGCGAGGAAAAGGAAAACCGGGTGATGGAAATACTTCTTTCCTCCGTTTCCACGCGCCAGCTGCTTATCGGGAAGGTGTTCGGGCTGGGATTTGCCGGACTGCTCCAGATGGTGTTCTGGCTGCTCTCGTCTTTACTGATCATCCGGCTGGGTTCTTCGACCGTCGGGGGCTTTTTCGATACCATC
>JASFHJ010000020.1:0-11776 GCA_050123255.1 Dehalococcoidia bacterium | reverse complement strand
TATTTTACGGCCGGATTAACGGAAACCGGGGAGTCTCCTCAGGGATATCCACGGTTGTTAACGGGCCCGGTATTTGAAGATTAATAGATTACGGGGATGATTTATCAGAGGATGGTGTTTTATAACACCGGTGTTTTTTAGAAAATGAACGTTAGAACCAAGCTGATAATCGGGTTTTCTATAATAATAGTCCTCCTCTGGATGATTGCTTTCTTTGTTGGTATGGGTTACCGCAATCTTCAGAAGCAGTTTTTAAGTGTTAATGATGAAATCATATCCGAAACTCTGTTTGTCACCAATGTGGAAAATCTGGCCGCGGATACTTACAGGTTCACCCTGGACTACGTACTCCACAATTCCGAAGAAGCCAGACTCAATATCCTTTCAATTCTGGAACAGCTCGATATAATCGTGGAGATGAATCAGCCGGCAGATGGTCTCGATGGAGAGGAAACGGGTCTTGAAGAACAGCAATTTTTTGCGGCAGTAAGCCAGTTCCGTTTCGCGGTAGGCAATATTATCAAAGTCAAAGAAAACGGCGCCAGCATCGAGGATATTCTGGTAATGGACCAGATTGTGGGTCTTCCGGCGCTGCTTTCACTACAGGAATCCGCCAGTGTCATAATAGCCAACAATAATACTGCCCTGGAAGTAGTCAAAGCCGACTTTAATAGCACCTATCATACCGGATTAAGCTCTATCATTATCAGTATTTGTGTGATCACATTTTCAGGGTTGTTGGCCGCCATTCTCACAACCGGGTCGATTATCAAACCGTTGGACAAGTTACGTAAAGGCACCGAGATGATAGCCAAAGGAGATCTTGATTACAAGGTCGGGACCCAGGCAAAAGATGAAATCGGGCAGCTATCCCGTGCCTTTGACCAGATGACCGAGGGACTGAAAACGACGATGACTTCGGTCGATAATCTCAATACCGAAATAGACGAACGTAAGAAAGTTGAAGAGGCCCTGCGAAGCTCTGAAGAGAAATTCAGGGTTCTCTTTGAAAATGCCCGTGATGCCATCTTCCTCGCCGATGCTGAAACCGGCATAATCATCGACGTTAACCCGGCCGGATGCGAACTTATCGGCAGGCCCAAGGATAAGGTAATAGGTATGCATCAGTCCAAGCTTCACCCGGAAGATAAGGCTGAAGAATATAAGGCCCTGTTCCGGGAGCATGTCGCCAATGTGGAAGCCTGGCGTGAAGACATGCTGGTCCAGAGAGCGGACGGCGCTCAGGTTCCGGTTGAGATGTCGGCGAACCTGGTGGAACTCAACGGAAGGCCGACGATGCAGGGCGTTTTCCGTGATATTACCGGTCGTAAAAAAGCCCAGCAAGCCATCAGGGAATCCGAGGAGAAATTCTCCAAAGCCTTCCGGTCCAGCCCTCACCCGATGTACATAAGCACCGTCAAGGAAGGTAGATTTATTGATGTTAACGACAGCTTCACACGTGTTATGGGATACAAACGTGAAGAGGTCATCGGGAAGACTTCACAGGAACTCAATCTCTGGTTGAACCAGAAAGACCGCAGTCGTATTTTAAGAAAGCTGGCGAAAGAAGGTAGGGTCGTTAATGAAGAATTCCTTCACCGTGTCAAATCCGGTGAGGTGCATAACATGCTGTTTTCCGCCGAACCTATAAAGATACTGGATGAGGACTGCCTGATTGCTATAACCACGGATATCACCGATCGCCGGAAGGCTGAAGAAGACCTGCGATCCAGCCAGGAATACAGTTCCAGCCTTTTGGAAAATTCACCGCATCAGATTATGGTGATAAACCCGGATATGTCGATACGGTACGTCAATCCCAAGTTTGAAGAAGTAAACGGCTGGACGCTCGATGAGGTTGTTGGCATAAAACCTCCCTATCCCTGGTGGACGGAGGATATGAAGACTGAGGAAACGATAGAGCAATTTAAGGAAGCTCTCGATATGGATATCTCCAATGCCGAAGTTATGGCCCGAAAGAAGAACGGTGAATTATACTGGCTGGAATTGAGCTGGGTGGGCGTCAAACGTGATGGTGAACTCCAGTATTGCTTGGTAAATTCAATCGATATCACCGAGCGTAAAGAAATGGAAGAAACCCTGAAGATAAGGGAGGAGAGATTCAGTGATATCGCTGATAATGCCATGGAGTGGATATGGGAGATAGATGCCGATGGGAAATACACTTACTCCAGCCCTGTTATCGAGAAAATACTGGGATACACATCTGAAGAGATGATGGGCACCTATTTCTACGACACTTTACATGCTGATGACAGAGAAAAACTTAAAAAAACCGGCTTTAGAGCTCTGACCAGGAAACGACCCTTCCATGATTTTGAAAACCGGCATGTACATAAAAACAAGAAAATAGTCTGGCTATCCACAAGTGGTGTACCTATTCTTGATGCCGAAGACAATCTGATTGGTTACCGTGGTGTAGACACGGATATCACCGAACGGAAGAAGAGAGAGCAGCTCCAGCAGGATGAGAATTACGTACTCACATTACTGGGACAGGGTGCCGAACTAACAGAAGTCCTGGACGCCATTATTCATCTTGCCGAGGAGAATGATTCCAGTATTACCGGTTCAATATTACTATATGATCCTGAGAAAAACTGGTTATTTTTAGGATCGGGGCCCAATCTACCGGCGGATTATCTGGAACTCTTGAAGGGCGGCGTACCTGTCGGTGAGAATATGGGTTCCTGTGGTACTTCAGCTCATCGCCGGGAGAGAATTACTGCCCCGGATATCGCTAATAGTCCCTTGTTCCAGCCCTTCGAAAATGCGATTAAATTTACCGTTGGTAATGATATGCTGGCTTCCTGGGCTCAACCTATCCTTTCTTCGGATGGGGATTTACTGGGTATAATCGCTTACTTTAGCAGCAAAATAGGCGACCCGGATGTAGAGAAAATCAACCTGCTGGAATGGTCCGCACATATCGCGGGGATAGCTATCGAACGTAAGCGTGATGAAGCAGCTTTACAGGAATCTGAGGAGAAGTTCTCTAAAGCCTTCCGTTCCAGCCCGAATACCATCGCTATCACCACATTTAAAGAGGGCAGAT
Source organism: Dehalococcoidia bacterium (assembly GCA_050123255.1). Lineage (GTDB taxonomy): Bacteria > Chloroflexota > Dehalococcoidia > Dehalococcoidales > RBG-16-60-22 > W425. The sequence goes on along the minus strand of JASFHJ010000020.1, from coordinate 8,700 downwards.
TTATCGAGGTAAATGATAGTTTTACCGATATCACCGGCTATACCCGTGAGGAAGCCATCGGCCACAGTGTTAAAGACCTCCGTATCTGGGCAAAGTTGACAGACCGTAAAAAGATGCTGGCGATACTGAAAAAAGATGGCAGGGTACATAACGAAGAATTCCAGTTCCGGGAAAAATCCGGCGATATCCGTACCTGGTTATTCTCCGCGGAAATGTTGGATATCGGAAACGAGAAATGCATGATTTCCATGACCGTTGACATCACCGAACTAAAACGGGCTGAAAAAGCGCTAAAGGAAAGCGAGGAATTCAGTTCCAGTTTGATGAGGAACTCGGCGGTTCCGATACTGGTCGTCAATGAAGATAACTCGATGAGGTATGTTAATCCATCGTTTGAAAAACTTACCGGGTTTTCCACGGATGAGGTTATCGGCCGGAAAGCCCCGCGGCCGTGGTGGATTGATGATAAGAACTCAGGTAATCTCGAAGAATTAATACAAATAACAAACGAAAATATCCGGGGATTAGAAAAACATTTCAGGAAGAAAAACGGCGAAAGATTCTGGGTTGAAATTACTTCAGCTTCGGTAAAACGAGACGGCAAGTTCGAATATAGCATTTCCAACTGGCTTGATATTACCGACCGTAAGAAGATGGAAGATGAACTAAGGGCACACCGGGATAATCTGGAAGAGATGGTTCGTGAGAGAACGCTTGAATTAACCGAAGTCAACAAGCGGTTGCAGTATGAATTAACGGAACGTGAGAAAGCAGAGATAGCCTTGCTTGCCGCCAAGAACGAGGCCGAAACTGCCAACCAGGCAAAAAGCGAATTCCTGGCGCGTACCAGTCATGAAATCCGCACCCCGATTCACGGTGTGATGGGAACGATTAATCTGGTGATGGATAGCAAACTGGAACCGGACCAGCGCCAGTATCTGACCCTGGCGATGACTTCCGCCGAATCCCTGCTGAATATGATTAACGATATACTCGACTTATCCAAGATTGAAGCCGGGCAGATGGAACCGGAGAGCGAAGGCTTTGACCTGAGGACCACTATCGAGGAAACCCTGGATTCACTGGCGGTAAGTGCTTACAAGAAAGATATCGAACTGAACTATCATCTGGTCAACGGAATTCCTACCGACCTCATCGGTGACCCCAGGTATCTTCGCCAGGTGCTGACAAACCTGGTGGGCAACGCCATCAAGTTTACGGAAAAAGGAGAGATATCCGTACTCGTCGAAGCTACATCCGGGAATAAAAAAGAGACGGAGCTTCACTTCTCCGTCCGTGATACCGGTATAGGAATCGCTAAAAATAAACGTGAAATGATATTTGATCCTTTCCAGCAGGCCGATGGTTCAATCAACCGTCAATACGGAGGTACTGGCCTGGGGTTAACAATTTCCCGGCACCTGGTGCGACAAATGGGCGGTGATATCTGGGTAGAAAGCAATAACGGTCACGGCAGTACCTTCCATTTTACAGGTAAGTTTACCAGGCAGGCCGTCGGCAAACGTTCCCGCAATGGCTCCAGGGATTCGGCCAAAATTAAAGGCCTGCCGGTACTGCTGGTCGAAGATAACGCCACCAGTCGGCTGATAGTGAAAGAAATGCTGGAAAAGTGGGGATGCCGGGTCACCGATGTTAACAGCGGTCCGGAGGCATTTGATGCTATCAAAAGGGCTAAAACCAGATCTATTAAATACAAAGTCATTCTGCTGGATAAAACCATAACCAACATGGATGGTTTCACTATTGCCAGGTTTATGCTGGGTAATTCTACCAAACCCTCGGACATTATCATGATGTTGCCCCCGCACAGCGTCAGTGATGATCTACCACAATGTCAAAAACTGGGCATATCCAATTACGTCATCAAACCTGTCAAGCAGTCGGAACTGTTAAGAGCCATAATACTCGCTCTGGGTATTGCGCCGGAAAGTCCGGAAAGTAAAGAAAAGGTCGTTGAGTACAAAGAGCAAACGCTGCCGAGTTTACGGATATTGGTAGCCGAAGATAATCCTACTTCCCAGTTGATCGCTAAAAAGACGCTGGAGAAGTTGGGGCATAACGTAACCGTAGCCAATAACGGCCTGGAAGCCGTGAATATGTATAAAGAAGGTGAATACGACCTGATAATGATGGATGCCGAAATGCCGGTGTTGAACGGACTGGAAGCTGCGCGGCGGATAAGAGAAGCCGAATCCGGGACAGGTAAACATATACCTATCATAGCAATGACCGCCTATGCCATGGAAGAGGACAAGAACCGGTGTCTGAAAGCCGGGATGGATAACTATCTGTCGAAGCCGGCTAAGCCGGGAGAAATAAACGCCGTGATATCCGGATTGTTTAATGTCGAAGAGAAGCCGGCGGGAAAAACGGAATCAGGTGAAGCAGTAAAGTCAGATAGTACCCCGGCGGTAGATATTGTAGCCGCCCGGCGTATTTTCGGGGATGATGACGACCTCTTGTACGAAGCGGTCGACCTGTTTTTGAACGAAGACTACCCCGAACAGCTGAAAAACCTGAGAAATGCTATTGATACGCAGGATGCCGCGGCGGTAAGAAGTACCGCTCACTCAATAAAAGGAGCCTCCCGGAGCCTGGGCGGTATGGCACTCGGTGATGCCGCCTTCCGCCTGGAGGAGATGGGGCGTGACGAAAATCTGGCTGAAGCGAGGGGAATGCTTCGCATGATTGAGGTAGAGATAGAGCGTTTCAATGAATACTATTCTGAACTGGAAAACAAGCCAGCCGGAAAGCCGGTTAGTTGAAGGATTCCGGCGGTAAATATAAAAAATTACAGGAGGTTCTGGCGCTTGAACGGCAAGAAAAGCGTTCTTGTAGTTGATGACAACCGTGTCCTGGTGCTGGCGGCGGAGCGTGTTTTACAGAAACAGGGCTATGATGTACATACGGCATCGAGCGGTAGCCGGGGACTGGAAATGGCAAAAGAGCTGAAACCGGACGTAATTATCCTGGATATTGTCATGCCCGGCCTCGACGGCTATCAGGTCTGTCGTACCCTGAGGGAAAATGACGATACTGCGGATATACCCGTTATTTTCCTTAGTGACAGGGGAAGCCCGCAGGAGAACAGGGACGGTGCTTCCGTGGGACTGCGTGAAATCAACATGGCTTTTGAGTGCGGCGCCAATGATTTCCTGCAAAAACCGGTAGCCGCCGATGACCTGGTAAGATCGGTTAAAAATATACTCTGGTTTTCTGAAATATCATCTTTCGGCTCATGAAGCGGATTATGATAATGACGCAAAGGTAACGTAATGGAGATGGAAAAGATACTGGTAGTAGATGACCTGGCTTCTATCAGGAAAATCGTGTACCGGAAGCTGATGTCCGAAGGCTATAGCTGTCAGGACGCGCCCGACGGAGAAACGGCGCTGGAAATCCTGGCCGGGGAGGAGTTCGACCTGGTACTGCTGGACGTATCCATGCCCGGAAAATCCGGTGTGGATATATTGAGCGAGGTAATTACCCGTTACCCTGATATCTCCGTAATCATGGTTACTTCGCGCGATGACGCCGAGACGGTTATCGAGACGATGAAAATGGGGGCCTGTGATTATATTATTAAGCCGGTTAACCTGGCCGAATTACCCATCAGGGTGAGGAAGGCCCTGGACCGCAGAAAACTCATACTGGAAAACAAGGAATACCGTCTTCATCTCGAGGACAAGGTCAAGGAACAGACCGAGAAAATCCATAATGCGTTTCTTAATTCCATTACCTCGCTGGCGTTTGCCCTGGAAGCAAGGGATAAATATACCAGCGGTCATTCGCAGCGGGTCTCCAAGATAGCCCTGTTGATATGCCGCCGGCTGGGGCTGAGGCAGGACTACGTGGAGAAAGTAACCCTGGCCGGGCTGGTGCATGATATCGGGAAAATTGGCATTAAAGAGGCCATCCTCATGAAAAGGGACCAGCTTACCGAAGAAGAGTATTCCCATATCATGGCGCACAGCGTCATCGGCGAACACATTCTCCGTCCGGCGATAGATGACCAGGAAATTCTGAAAATCGTCCGGCACCATCACGAAAAATACAACGGAACCGGCTATCCCGATGGATTGTCCCGACAGCAGATACCTCTGGGCGCCCGGATTCTGGCTGTCGCTGATATTTACGACGCCATGACTTCCGACCGGCCCTACCGTAAAGCGATGAGCCCGGTAGCGGCTATCGACGAGCTGAAGAAACAGACCCGGCACATGTTCGATCCCGTGGTGGTCGATGCTTTCTTCCAGATTGTCAGCGGAACACAGGCGCCGGTAAAGAAAAAGAGGAAATCACCGTCCAGAACAACGTGACGCTCATATCTCGTTCGCTTCTCACCCGCTCTTTTCACAGGGTCTGATTTTAACCGTTCTATTTTTTCACCTGTCTGGTATCTGAACGTGTAAGTATATCCCGGCATTGATATAATATTATCAGGGATACCACAAATCTTGACTTCTAAAGCGCTCATGGTAGAATTAGATAACGATTTCAGGCGAAAAAGTTTATGATATGCCCCACATGTAAATACCCCATGGTCATCGTTGAGCACGATGAGATAGAACTAGATTATTGCACCAATTGTAAAGGCGTCTGGTTCGACTCGGGCGAACTGGAATTACTCCTTGAAGCGGCGGAACTGGAAAACTACCGGGACTTCCTGGGACACCTGGTCGATTCCACCGAAGCCAGCACCAGGGAGAAAAAACGCAAGTGCCCCATATGCAGCAGGAAGATGAAGAAGACGCATATCGGCGCCGGCAACGAACTGCTCATCGATGTCTGTAAATATGCCGACGGGCTGTGGTTCGACGGTGGTGAGGTAGCCCACCTGCTGCAGTTACTCTCCGAATCTGATAAGACCGAAGAGGGAAGGGTGATGAATTTCCTCGGTGACGTCTTTAAATATTGAAATTATTAATATAAAGGTAATACCGTTAAAATATAGTCGCAGGGAGGTATAATATGGATTACTGGGTCTGGATTATCATAGGTATTGTCGTAATTTTAGTGGCTATTATCATCGGCGCCTACAACGGCCTGGTCAGACTCCGCAACCAGGTGAAGAATGCCTGGGCGCAGATAGACGTCCAGCTGAAAAGGCGCTACGATTTGATTCCCAACCTCATGGAAACGGTCAAGGGTTACATGCAGCACGAGCGGGAAACCCTGGAAGCGGTTACCAATGCCCGCACGGCGGCCCAGCAGATTTCCGATGCCGGGGCGGGTGAAAGAGGCAAGGCCGAGGGTTTGCTGGGGGCTGCTCTGGGCCGGTTGTTCGCCGTTGCCGAGAATTACCCCGACCTCAAAGCCAATCAGAACTTCCTGGCTTTGCAGGAAGAGCTGACCTCGACCGAGAACAAAATCAGCTTTTCCCGCCAATACTATAACGATTCGGTATTGGGTTATAACAACAAGATACAGATGGTTCCGTCCAATATAGTCGCCAGCCTGTTCAACTTCCGGTTGGGCGAATTCTTCGAGATAGAGATACCGGAAGAGAGGGAAGCACCCAAGGTAAGTTTCACCTAGAACGGATCAGGCAATCATGTGGGAACAGATAAGAGCTAACAGGTCCAGGTCTATTATCATGGTGATCGTGATGGCGGTCATGCTGCTGGCTATCGGTTATTTCCTGGGTTTTTATATCTTTGAAAACGGTATGGCGGGACTGTTCATGGCGCTGGTTATCTGGTTGGTGATGACCCTGGTGGCTTTCTACAGCGGCGACAGCATCCTGCTTACCTTGGCACGGGCCAAAAAAATCGGGCCTAAAGACTACCCCCGGCTCTACAACGTCGTTGAGGAAATGAAGATAGCCTCCGGACTGGAAAAGATGCCGGATATCTATATCATCGATGATAAAGCCCTGAACGCTTTCGCGACCGGGCGCGACCCGAATAAGGCGTCGGTGGCTATTACCAGCGGACTGCTGGAAAGACTCAACCGCGACGAACTGCAGGGTGTTATCGGTCACGAATTAGCCCATATCAAAAACCGCGACGTATTGTTAATGGCTATTACCGCCGTCATGCTGGGAACCATCGTTATCCTGGCGTGGTACGTCTCCCGGCTGCTCATCTTCGGCGGCATGGGGCGTTCGCGGAGGTCTTCGGGAGGTGGCGGACAGGCGCAGATAATTATCCTCATCGTCGGTATCGTCGCCCTGATTCTGGCGCCCATCCTGGCGCAGCTGATATATTACGCCATATCCCGCAAGCGGGAATACCTGGCGGATGCATCTTCGGCTCTGTACACCCGTTACCCAGAGGGGCTGGCTTCCGCCCTGGAAAAAATCGGCGGCTCCACCGTGGAGCTGAAGTCGGCGAATAAAGCCACGGCGCCGATGTATATATCCAATCCTTTCCGCAAGAAAGGCATGAGTCTTGCGCACGCTACCAGCACCCATCCTCCCATCGCCGAGAGGGTACGCATTTTGCGGTCGATGGGCGGCGGCGCTGCCTATGCCGATTACGATAAAGCCTACCGCCAGGTCCATTCCGGCGGCGGGAGACTTATTTCCGACTCCACGCAGTACATGGCCGGTGCCGTGGGGCTGAGAGAAGCTTCCCCGGAGACAAAGACCACCCGTGAAGTCGCGAAAGAACATACGGCCCGTACGCGCGAAGTCGGGGACGCCGTGCTGCGGCTGAACAAGTACCGCATCGTGGAATGCGAATGCGGGACCAGGTGGAAAGTCCCGCCGGATTTCCCGGACCCGGAGGTTCTCTGCACCAAGTGCGGCCGCATGGTTAAGGTCAGATAATACCCGATACTACGCCGGCTGTCGGCGGGCGACATCTCCCGGGACGATGAAATGGCCGCCGATAAAACTCATCATCCTGTCTTCGCTGGCTTCGCAGACCTTCTTCAGTTCCAGGAGCACTTTACCGGCAACCGTTTCGTCCCAGAACCAGTCCTGGAGCACCTGGCTGGAAGCGTTTTCCTGTCCCGGCTGCGCCGTGATTCCCTCGACGTAATAAGCCTTCAGGTCTTCAATCGCCAGTTTCAGGGTGTTGGGGATCGGCACATCGTCGCGGGGGTTTTCCGGCTCTTTGCCTTCCAGGAAAGCGTAGATAAACTCGCCCAGCTTTTCCAGTTCTATATTACCGGCGCCGACCGTGGTACGCTGTCTTTTGGACAATGCCATGTCGTACCAGGGACGCATCGCCGTCATTTCCCGCAGGAAAGCTACCTTGATGGCATCGGTTTCCTCGTCCTCGTCAACGCTGTGGGCGAAGTTCACCGGGCAGGCTAATACCGTTATCTCGTTGTTTTCCGGTTCGTCTTCCGGGAAATCCTCCAGCACCGGGCCCGACGGCGCTTTGAAGAGCTCCAGGACAGCCATCAATACCTTTCGCTGGAATTCCGGGACGTTGGGGGCGCCCAGCGGATGACCCAGCTGGAAAGGCACCCAGAGCGCTCTCGGGGGTTTGATGACCTCGGTATGAGGACGGATAAGGCTGATTCCGGTGGTGGGGACGCCTTCGTCTTCGATGTAGTGGGCCAGTACGCCGACGGCGGACGTGCAGCCCGGTCAGACGGGCAAGAGCAGGGCAGCGTTGACATTATCCCTTTTAAGCAACCGGGCAATCTCCCGGGCGGGAGCATCGAACTCGGTGGCGGAGTGGGCGCTGCTCACCGAGTAGTGGAAAGCCGCCAGACTTCCGATGATACCTTCCGATTCCAGTTCGCGGAGCCGGTCGAGGGGGAAGCATACATTCCAGTCGCGCTGGAAACCGCTGCGGTCGAAACTCGCCGCCAGGTGGGACATCACCAGGTCGTTGGCTTTCACGTCGCCCGGTATAACGCGGTAGAAATCGTTGAGGTCAATCCGGAAAGGGCGGTCGTTGCGGGTATGCAGTCCCGCGGTGGTGATGATGGCTATCCGGGCATCTTCCCGTGCCGGGGCCTCGGCCCAGGGGTCGGTATCGAAGGTAGGACAGGGCAGGCTCATCAGCAATTTCTGTTCCGGCTCGCTTAATGATTCCATCCTTACCATAAATGCTCTCCCTCCGAAGATATGGCAGGTTCCACTCTCAAGTCGATACTATCTTGAGTGTAAATTATCACAGTCAATCAGGGGTGTCAAGGAAGGTGACCCGTTGCTTTATAAAGCCTCCTTTTCTATAATGGAGTGAAATCACCATAAATCATTGATATGAAATCGAAGCTCAATCCCTTCATCTGGAGCGGTATCGTCATGGTGCTGGCGCTGGTGCTGACCCTCAGCGTAGCGCCCCAGGGGCAGACCTACTTTGAAGAACAGAACTTCGAATCCCCCGATTATTCGCTCGGGCCGATAGTTGCTTACTTCTTCGGGGTGGTGGTGGTCATGGCGTTGATTCTGTTTCTTATCCCACTCGACAAACTGAAGCTGGTATTCCGGGTGCTTTTCGGGCTGATGTTCGCCTGGGGAGTGCTGATCGTCACCGGTTTCACGCTGCCGGTGTGGGCCGGGATAACCCTCGCCGTTATTTTCGGGGCGGCCTGGCTGTTCTGGGGTAGGGTCTGGCTCCACGACCTTTTGCTGCTGGTAACGCTTTCCGGGGCGTCGGCGGTTTTCGGTTACCTGTTTTCGCCCCTGACCTTCGTGATTTTCATGCTGATTATCGCCGTTTACGATATCGTGGCGGTACGATTCGGCTTTATGGTCTGGATGGCGGACCGTCT
>JASFHJ010000019.1:0-12287 GCA_050123255.1 Dehalococcoidia bacterium | reverse complement strand
TCATTGCCTGCAGGAGTCTCGGCCTAGTCGGCCTTTGGCGCATACTCAACCTCCTCGGCTTTACCTTTGGCGGCTTCTATTTTCGCCCTGGCTGAAGCGGAAAACTTGTGGGCTTTCACCGTCAGCAGGTGTTTGATATCGCCGTCGGCCAGTATTTTTACCGGTTTCTTTAAAGACTTTATCAATCCGGCTTCCACCAGTTTTTCCGGTGTCACCTCGCTGCCGGACTCGAATTTGTCCAGTTTACCGATACTTACCGTGCTGTATTCCACCCTGAAGATATTGGTAAAACCGCGTTTTTCGGGCAGACGTTTGATAAGCGGCAGCTGCCCGCCCTCGAAGCCGGGTCGCATCTTGTATCCGGCGCGTGACTTTTGTCCCTTGGAGCCGCGTCCGGAATAGGTGCCGTTGCCGCTGCCGTCGCCGCGTCCCACACGTTTCCGATTCTTCCGGGAACCGGGTGCCGGCGCTATGCTATTTTGTCTGACCAATCTCTTCCTCCACTTTTACCAGGTGTCTGACTTTATTGATCATGCCCCTGATCGAGTTCGTATCCTCATGAACGACGCTCTGGTTCAGCCGGTGAAAACCGAGTGCCGCCAGGGTTCTCTTCTGTCTTCTTTCGTAGCCGATGCCACTTTTTATCCAGGTTATGCGTATCTTACTCACCGGCCGGCGCCTCCTCGGTGTTTACTCCCGCCTTACGCTTGGCAAGGACTTCTTCAGGATTCCTCAGTTCGCTGAGAGCCTTTATGGTTGCTCGAGCCACATTGATATGGTTGGCGGTACCCAGCGATTTCGTCAGGATATCCTGCACCCCGGCTGCTTCAAGAACTGCCCGGACGCTGCCGCCGGCGATTACGCCCGTGCCCGGTGCCGCCGGTTTGAGGAGGACTCTGGCAGCCCCGAAATTTACGGTAATTTCGTGGGGGATGGTATGCCCAGCCAGCGGTACTTTTATCAGGTTTTTTCTGGCCTTGGCGCCGCCTTTATTGATTGCCGTGGGGACCTCGTTAGCCTTACCGATGCCGAGTCCGACATGACCTTCACCGTCGCCGGTTACCACCAGCGCGCTGAACCGCAGGCGTTTGCCGCCCTTCATTACTTTAGCGACACGGTTAACGTCTATCAGTTTGTCATTCAGGTTCAGTTCGGTTTCGTCTATTTGACTTAAAGGCTGCTTCATAAGATTAATTCGTCCCCCCTTAAAACTTCAGACCACCCTCCCGGGCTGCTTCCGCCAGTGCCTTGACACGGCCGTGATATTTACAGCCGTTACGGTCAAAGGCTACCTGCGTGATTTTCTTATCTTTAGCTCTTTTTGCCAGCAGCGTACCCACCAGTCCGGCTTTATCGGTCTTGGTCTTTCCCTTGCCGTTGCCGGCTATCTCGGTATCCAGGCTGGATGCCGCCACCAGCGTATGCCCCTGGACATCGTTGATAATCTGGGCGTAGATATGGTTCAGGCTCCGGAAAACGCAGAGTCGCGGTCTTACTTCCGTCCCGGAAACCTTCTGCCTTACGCGGCGGTGCCGTCGGTACCTTGCTTCTCTTGTATTGATTTTGCCCATGGTATTAACCACCCACCACTTTACCGGCTTTACCCGGTTTTAGATGTACTACTTCACCGGCATAGCGTATACCCTTACCTTTATAAGCATCGGGCGGACGAATGGCGCGGATGTTGGCGGCCATTTCTCCTACTATCTCCTTGTTGGCGCCAGTGACTTTTATTCTGTTATTACCCTCTACGTCCAGCGCCGTGCCCGGCAGGGGAACCACTTCCACCGGATGCGAATAACCGATGCGTATGGTCAGGTTACTCCCGGTTTTTTCGGCGCGGTAACCGACCCCGACAATCTCCAGCGTCTTTTCAAATCCCCTGGAGACCCCTTCCACCATGTTGGCGAGGAGACTCCGCGTCAATCCGTGAAAAGAGCGGTGCCGGGTGCTGTCGCTGGGACGGCTAACCGTGATAATATCACCCTCGATGTTGATATTCATATCTTCCGGCAGGGAACGGCTCAGTTCACCTTTCGGTCCCGTCACCGTTACCTTGTTCCCGGCTATATTAACCTTCACTCCGGAAGGTATCGTTATCGGCATTTTTCCTATTCTAGACATCAATATCTCCCTGGATATTTACCACACGTAACAGAGTATCTCTCCTCCGGAACCCTGCTGCCAGGCCTGCTGTCCCGTCCTCACGCCCTGCGACGTGGAGACAATGGCTATTCCCAGTCCTCCGTATACCCGTGGGATTTCTCTTTTCTGGGTATACACTCGGAGACCCGGTTTGCTGACGCGCTTCAGTCCTGATATAGCCGGTTTGTTATCTTCCATGTAACGCAGCTGGATGCTGATGTCCCGGTGCGGTTTACCCTTGATTACCTCGTAATCGGTGATAAACCCTTCCTCTTTGAGGATTCTGGCGATGGACAGCTTCATCTTGGAGGCGGGTACCCTGACGGTATCATGCCTCGCCATGAGGGCATTCCTTATTCTGGTCAACATATCGGCTATGGGATCTGTTACTGTCATACCTTATTTCCTTTTACAAATTACCAGCTTGATTTCCTGACGCCGGGAAGCTGTGCGTTCAGGGCCAGGCCGCGGAAACAGATGCGGCATATCCCGAATTTCCGGATATATGCCCGGGGCCTTCCGCAAAGCCGGCACCGGTTATACTTCCTCGTTGCGTACTTGGGTTCTCGTTTGGCTTTCGCTACCATCGACTTTTTGGCCATTGTCAGTTATCTCCGTCCTTGGCAAAGGGCATTCCCAGTAATTCAAGCAGGCGTTTGCCGTCCTCGTCCGTTTTCGCGGTGGTTACTATCGTTATTTCCATGCCGCGTACTTTATCTATCTTGTCATAGTCTATTTCCGGGAAGACTATTTGTTCTTTCAGTCCCAGGGTGTAATTGCCGCGTCCGTCGAAGGAATCCGGCGAAACGCCGATAAAGTCCTGCATGCGGGGCAGGACGGCGTTGACAAGTTTATCAAAGAACTCGTACATCCTCTCGCCGCGCAGGGTTACCGTCAGCCCGACGGGCATACCCTCCCGCAGTTTGAAAGCAGCGATTGATTTCTTCGACCGCGTGGTAATAGCGTGCTGTCCGGCAATAGCTACCAGATCGGCCTCGGCGGATTCCAACGCCTTGGCGTTGGTGATGGCTTCTCCTATCCCGATGTTCAGCACCATTTTCTCCAGGCGCGGTGCCTGCATCACGTTGCCGTAGCCGCAAAGCTCCATCAGGCGGGGGACAACCTCATCCCGGTATCTTTCTTTAAGTCTTGCCATTTAGTCAATCACCTCGTTGCAGGACCGGCAATAGCGGACCCGGCGGCCGTCTTCCATTTTCTTGTAGCCGATGCGGCAGGGTTTGCTGCATTTATCACAGACCAGCATGACGTTGGAGATATGCACCGGCGCTTCCAGGTCGATAATCCCGGCCTGTTTCACCGCTCCCCTTGCTTTGGAGTGCTTTTTAATAAAGTTTATACCTTCAACGATAACCTGTTTCTTCTCCGGGTAGGCGAAACGTACCTTGCCCTTCTTCCCCTTATCCTTGCCGGCCATCACTATTACATTGTCGTCTTTTTTTATCTTCATAGCGTGTAAACCCTATAAAACCTCCGGCGCCAGGGAGATTATCTTGGTGTAGTTCTTATCCCGGAGTTCCCGGGCTACCGGACCGAAAATCCGGGTGCCTTTGGGATTATTCTTATCCGTGAGGATAACCGCCGCATTTTCGTCGAACTTTATATAGGAGCCGTCCGGCCGGCGGTAGGGCTGCGCCGTGCGGATAATCACCGCCCGGACAACCTCGCCCTTCTTGGTGCCGGCGTTGGGTATCGCCCGTTTTACCGAAGCGACGATGACGTCGCCCACCCGGGCGTATTTTTTACGGGTGCCCCCGAGCACGTTGATGCACATTATTTCCCGGGCACCGGTATTATCGGCTATTTTCAATCTGGACTGCATCTGGATCATTTTACTCTTCCGCTATTTCCGTAGATATTTCTTCCGGTTTGATGTCGGCGACTTCACCCTTGGTGATTATCTCGGCGACCCTCCATCGTTTTTCCTTTGAAAGCGGGCGGGTTTCCTCGATTCTTACCGTATCACCGGTCTTGCTCTGGTTTTTCTCGTCGTGAGCCTTGTATTTTACGGTTCTCTTGATATTCTTTTTATACAGCGGGTGCCGGCGGGGAGTATTCACCGCCACGACAACCGTCTTATCCATGATGTCGCTGATTACTATGCCTGTTTTTACTTTGCGTTTCTGTGCCATCCCGTATATCCTACCTTATCCCCAGCTCTCTCTCGGTAAGCAGGGTCTTCAGTCGCGCTATCTTTCTCTTAACCCGCCGTAGTTCCCGGTGATTGACCAGCTGCTTGGTCGCCACCCGGAACCGGAGGTTGAAAAGTTCCTGGTGCGATTCCTCCAGTTCTTTGTTCAGGTCGTCCGTACTCATGTCTCTGAATTCTTTAAGTTTCACTTTACCGACTCCCTGCTCTTAAGACTCGCTGCCGACAGCCGACAACGTTTCTCTAACGACGAATTTGGATTTTACCGGCAGTTTATGCGATGCCAGGCGGATGGCTTCCCGGGCCGTGTCTTCCCCGACCCCCGCCATCTCGAAAAGGATTCTGCCGGCTTTCACCACGGCTACCCAGTGGTCCGGGGCACCTTTGCCGCTGCCCATGCGGGTCTCGGCGGCTTTTTTACTGACCGGTTTGTCCGGAAAAGCCCGTATCCATACCTTGCCGCCGCGCCGGATATAACGCGTGATGGCGCGCCGGGCGGCTTCAATCTGGGCGCCGGTTAACCAGGCGGACTCCATTATCTGCATTCCGTAGTCACCGAAGTGGACGGTATTGCCCGAGTTCGCCTTGCCGCGGCGATGACCGCGCTGGGCTTTTCTATATTTGACCCTTTTAGGCTGTTGCATCCTTTTCCTCTTCCTTGGTCTCTTCCGCCGGCTCTGCTTCCGTGGTTACTTCCGTTTCCGTATCGGCTTTCTTGGCTTTGGTGGTTTTCTGTGCCGTCTTTTTAGCCGCGGTTTTCTCTTCTTCTACCGCCTCGGGTTCCTCGGCAGGTTCTTCTTTCTTTTTCGCCGTCGTCTTGGCGGCGGTAGTTTTTGTCTTCTTAGCCGCTGTGGTAGCGGTCTTTTTTGCTTTGGGTTTGGCCGGTTTCTTCTCGGCTTCTTCTTCCGCGGCCGGTTCCGCTGCTTCGGCTACCGCTTCGGCCGGTTTTTCTTCAGCTTCCACGGTAACAGGTTCAGCCGCTTCCGTTGCTTCAGCAACCGGTTCCTCTACCTTTTCACCGGCTTCTTTGGCCGGAGCCGGTTCTGAGGCTTCTTCCACCGCCTCGGCGGCTTTTTCCTCGACCGCTTCCCCGGTCGGTTCCGGTGCCGCTGCTTCAGGTGTCTCCTCCGCAGGAGCTTCTTCTTCAACTTCACTAATCTTGGGTTCGGGGAGTATCTGCCCCTTGTATATCCATACCTTGACGCCGATGCGTCCCAGTGTCGTGTGCGCCTCGGTGAAACCGTAATCTATGTCAGCCCTGAGGGTATGCAGCGGCACCTGCCCCTCGTGGGAGGTCTGCCGCCGGGCTATTTCAGCGTTACCGAGTCGGCCGGCGCAGCTTATCTTGATTCCCCTGGCTCCGGCCTGGACGGTGCGGAAGATAGCCTGCTTCATGGCGCGCCGGTAAGCGATGCGGCGTTCGATTTGTTCCGCCACCGACCGGGCTACCAGGTAGGCGTCCATTTCCGGCTGGCGTACTTCCAGGATGTTTAAACGTATCTTCTTACCGATAAGCCCTTCGAGGTAATGCCTCATCTCGTCGACCCGCTGGCCGCCACGCCCGATTACTATGCCCGGACGAGCAGTATGCAGCGTGATAGTGACATCTTTAGCCTGCCGGTCTATCTCTATCAGGGAGATAGCCGCTTCCGGGTATTTGGACCTGATGGTATTCCGGAGCTTGACGTCCTCGAGTACGAACTCGTCATACGACGTGTCCGTGTACCACTTGGACTGCCAGTCCTTGATTACCCCGAGTCTAAAACCCGTCGGGTGTACTTTATGACCCAATTAAACCTCCTCCGCAACGATGACGGTGATATGGCTGGAACGCTTGCGGATAGGGCTGGTGCGTCCTCGGGAACGCGGCCGGTATCTCCGCAGGCTCCGGGCTTCATCGGCATAGATTTTCACTATTTTAAGGTCGGCGGGATCAATCTGGAAGTTGTTTTCGGCATTGGATACCGCCGATTGCACTACCTTGGATACAACCGCAGCTTTCGGCGTGGGTGTGAACTTGAGGATTGTCAGGGCTTCGTCCACCTTTTTCCCCCGTACCAGGTCCACCAGCGGCCGTACTTTGCTCGCCGGTATTCCCGTGTCTTTAGATGTAGCTTTTACTTCCACTTTTCCTGTACCTTCCCGGGTTTATCTCTTCCTCACCTGGGTTACTTTATCCGATCTGGATACATGACCCCGGTAAGTCCGCGTGGGAGCGAACTCTCCCAGCTTATGGCCCACCATGTTCTCGTTGACGTAGATAGGGACATGCCTCCGGCCGTCATGCACCCCGATGGTCATCCCGACCATCTGCGGTAATATCGTCGATGACCTTGCCCAGGTCTTGATTACCATCTTCTTGTTGGAGCGTATTACGGCATCCACGTGCTTCATTAACTTTTCATCGATTGCCGGTCCTTTTTTAGTTGACCTTGACATACTATCTCCCCGAACGCATTTATCTCCGGCGTTTTACAATCATCCGGTCGGAAGCCTTGGGCTTCCGCGTTTTGTAGCCCATGGCCGGTTTGCCCCACGGGGTTTTCGGCCCGGGCATACCCACCGGCGACCTTCCTTCGCCACCGCCGTGCGGATGGTCCCGCGGACTCATCGCCGAACCTCTCACCGCCGGACGCCGACCCAGGTGGCGGGTGCGTCCCGCTTTGCCGAGGTTGATATTCTGATGCTCCACGTTGCCAATCTGCCCGATGGTAGCCGTGCATTCGCTGCGTACCCGCCGGATTTCCCCGGAAGGCAGCCTTATCAGGGCGTATTCGCCTTCCTTGATCATCAGCTGAGCCGCGGCTCCGGCGCTGCGGACTATCTTGCCGCCGCGACCTTTCTGCAATTCGATATTATGTATCTGGGTACCGGTGGGCATCCGTGACAGCGGCATGGCGTTACCCGGCTTGATTTCAGCCTTGGATCCCGACATTATGGTATCGCCTACGTTCAGCCCCACCGGGGCCAGTATATATCTCTTTTCTCCGTCGGCGTAGAATATCAGGGCGATACGCGCCGTCCGGTTGGGGTCGTATTCTATGGCAGCGACCCTGCCGGGGACATCGATTTTATCTCTCTTGAAATCGATAATGCGTAAACGCCGCTTGGCGCCGCCGCCGCGATGGCGCACGGTAATCTTGCCCCGGTTATTCCGCCCGGCTTTCTTCTTCAGGGGCAGCAGCAGGGATTTTTCCGGTTTATCCTTGGTAATTTCATCAAAGGTATAACCGCTCATCCCCCGTCGGCCGGGTGAAGTTGGATTGTATTTCTTTAACGGCATTTTATGTTTTTACTCCGTTATTGCTCAAATTTAATTTTTCACTACCGCCCTTCCACGCACTTATCCTCGCCTACTTTGTCTCCCTTATTTATACACCTTCAAAGAATTCTATTTTATCCCCGGGCTGCAACGTCACGATTGCTTTTTTCCAGGAAGGGTACTGGACTAAACGACGACCCATCCGGCGTGATTTTCCGGGCATGGTGATGATATTGACGCCCGTCACCTTTACTTTAAAGGCGCTTTCTATCGCCTGCTTTACCAGCGGTTTGTTGGCGCTGTCCGCGACTTCGAAAGCGTATTTGTTCAACGACTGCAAATCGGTGCTTTTTTCGGTAATCAGGGGCTTACGCAATACTTCGTAGAGATGCATTATTCACCCTCCTGTGTATTGCCGTTGCCCCAGAGTTTCTCCGCGATCCGCACCGCGTCTTCGGTCATTAACAAAGTCCGGTAGGACAGTATTTCGTTCACGCTTATGACATTGGCCGGTAGAGTTTTTACCTTTTGTATGTTTCTCGCCGATTTTATAACGTTCTCGTCCGGCTCCGGCGTGATAATCAGGGTTGAAGTATCGATGTCCAGCGCTTTCAGGGCGGCTGCCATCTGTTTGGTTTTGGGTTCGGTGAAGGCCCATTTATCCAGCACCTTGAGTTCACCGTCCGCTAACTTGGCGGAAAGGACGCATTTCAGAGCCAGCCGGCGCATCTTCTTCGGTAAATCCTGCCGGTAGCTCCTCGGGTGAGGTCCGAAAGTAACCCCGCCCCCGATGCGCAGCGGTGATTTCTTGCTGCCGGCACGGGCGTAGCCGGTGCCTTTCTGCCGGTAAAGCTTGCGGGTGCTTCCCCGTATCTGACCGCGGGTCTTGGTGGAAGCCGTTCCCTGCCGGGCGTTAGCCTGCTGTCCCACCATCACCTGGTGAACGATGGCTTCGTTGAACGGTACCCCGAAAACGGCATCGCTGACTTCTATTTTCCGGACTTCTTTACCGGTTGTGTTATACACGGGAATCTGCACTACCTCTTCACCCTCCTGGATTTGCGTATCAGCAGCACCGTATTTTTCGTGCCCGGTACCGCTCCTTTAACGAACAACAGGTTGCGTTCGGCATCCGCTTCGTAAACTTCCAGATTGCTGACGGTTACCTGTTCGTGTCCCATGTGGCCCGCCATGCGCATCCCCTTTACCACCCTGCCCGGCGTGGAGCCGGCGCCTACGGAACCCGGCGCGCGGTGGCGATCGGACTGGCCGTGGGTCTTGGGCCCTCCGGCGAAGTGATATCTCTTGACCGTCCCGGCAAATCCTTTGCCCTTGGAAATACCGGTAACGTTCACCATGTCCCCGGCTTTGAAAAGACTTACGTCCACGGTTTGCCCCGGTTCCATGTCGCCGATGTCATCCACCCGGAACTCCCGCATGACGTTATAATGTACTTTTTCGCTGGCTTTCTTCTTCCGGGACGACTTGTCCGGTTCATTTCCGCCGAAACCCAGCTGTGCGGCGTTATACCCTTCTTTTTCTACAGTCTTAAGCTGGGTAATCGTGCACGGCCCGGCTTCGATGGCGGTGACGGCGTGTACCTTACCGTTGTCGTCGTAGACCTGGGTCATTCCTAATTTTTTACCGATTATTCCGTCAGTCATGTTTCTTAACCGTTTTGTCATTGCGAGCCCTTTTGTGGAAGGACGAAGCAATCTCCTTTACTGGTTTGAGAGATTCCGGCGCTTCGCTCGGAATGACATCATGTATATTTCTTCCTTACAGTTTGATATCTATTTCTACTCCCGATGGCAGGTTCAGCTTGGTCAGCGCATCGATGGTTTTCGAGGTCGTCTGCACGATATCGATTAATCGCTTATGGGTGCGAATCTCGAACTGCTCCTGGGAGTCCTTGTCGATAAACGGCGACCTGATAACGCTGTATTTCTGGATGCGTGTCGGCAGCGGTACCGGTCCCACGGCAACCGCGCCGGTGCTTTCCACGGCTTCCAGTATCTGCTGCGCCGACTGGTCGACCAGTTTGTGATCGTAACCCTTGAGTTTGATGCGGATTTTCTGATTAGCCATACTTCCTGCCCACAGTTTTTTCTATAATCTGGTCGGTCAAATCGGTCGGGAGTACCTCGTAGCTGTTGAATTCCAGCGAGTGAGTGGCTCTGCCCTGGGATATTGACCTTAACCTGGTTGCATAGCCGAACGACTCCGCCAGCGGTATGAGACAGTGAATGATATAGGTCTCGCCCTGCGTGTCTATCTTGACTATATGACCTCTTTTTGCGTTCAAATCCCCGATGATATCGCCCAGGAACTGCTCCGGGGTGACGACTTCCAGTTTCATCACCGGTTCCAGCAGCACCGGCTTGGCCTTCTTCATGCCTTCCCGGAGCGCGATGGAACCGGCCATCTTGAAGGCGATTTCCGAAGAATCGACCTCATGGTAGCTGCCGTCGTAGAGCGTGGCCTTAATATCCACCACCGGATATCCGGCCAGGATACCTGTCTCCATGGACTCTTTTATACCGGCTTCTACCGGGGGAATGTACTGCTTGGGTATGGTACCGCCCTTGATGGATTCAACGAACTGGAATCCCTGTCCACGATCCAGCGGCTCGAACTCAATATTAACGTGCCCGTACTGACCGTGCCCGCCGGTCTGCCGTACGAACTTACCTTCGGCTTGCACCGGAACGGTGATCGTTTCGCGGTAGGAGACCCGCGGTTGCCCGACCTTTACCCCTACCCGGAATTCGGTTATCAATCGGCTGGTAATGACCTCCAGGTGGAGCTCTCCCATGCCGGATATAACCGTTTGTCCGGTGTCTTCGTTAAAAGTAACTTTAAACGTGGGGTCTTCTTCGGTCAGTTTCTGCAGGGCTTCGTCCATTTTTTCCTGGTCGGCCCTGGTTTTTGGCTCTATCGCCACGGAGATTACCGGTTCCGGGAAACGGATGGTTTCCAGGATAATAGGATTACCGGCTTCACAGAGGGTATCGCCGGTAAAGGTGTTTTTCAGTCCCAGCGTCGCCACGATGGAGCCGGTGTCGGCTATATCCACGTCCTCGCGGTGGTTCGCATGCATCAAGAGGAGTCGTCCTATTCTTTCGGTCCTGCCGCGGGTGGTGTTATATATCTGCGAACCCACCTTCACCTTACCCGAGTACACCCGGAAATAAACGAGCCGGCCCACGAACGGGTCGGTCACTACCTTAAATGCCAGTGCGGCAAACGGCGTGTCGTCGCTGGAAGTCCTGGTGATAATATCGCCGGATTTAGTATCGGTGCCCTCTACCGGCGGTACTTCCATCGGTGATGGTAAATAGTCGGCAATGGCATCCAGCAGCGGCTGAATTCCCATGTTTTTCAGGGCACTACCGCAAAGAACGGGCACTCCTTTGTTGTTGAGAGTTACCCGTCTTAAAGCCTGCTTAAGTTCCTCGGGACTGACCTCATGGCCCTCGATATAGGCGACCATCATGGCATCGTCGTACTCGGCGAGTTTGGTAATGAGGGTATGACGCAGTTCGGCGATCCTGTCGTTCTCGGATTCCGGTATGGCTATTTCCTCCGGGTTCTTATCGGGGTCGGTGTTGAATCTATATGCTTTATTTGCTACCAGGTCGAAAACGTCCTGGAAGGTTTCTTCATCGTTGAAGGGGACCTGTATCATTAAGGGAACCGCCTGAAGGCGGTTCTCGATCATTAGTACGGTTCTATGAAAATTGGCGCCGACCCTGTCCATCTTGTTGATAAAGCAGATTCTCGGCACCTTATACCTGTCGGCCTGACGCCAGACGGTTTCTGACTGTGCTTCCACGCCGGCTACGGCGTCGAAGACCACCAGACCGCCGTCGAGCACGCGGAGGCTGCGCTCCACCTCGGCGGTAAAGTCGACATGCCCGGGGGTGTCGATGATGTTGATGCGGTATTTCTTCCAATCACAGGTGGTGGCGGCGGCGGTAATGGTGATACCGCGCTGCCTTTCCTGCTCCATCCAGTCCATCACGGCGGTGCCTTCGTGGACTTCACCGATTTTATAGGTGCGCCCGGTATAAAAGAGTATCCGCTCGGTGACGGTAGTCTTACCGGCGTCTATGTGGGCGATAATGCCGATGTTGCGGATATCTTCCAGAGGAAAGCTCCTGGGCACCTTTTTCTCCCCCAATGCTTTGGTATTTTTCAGATTAGCGTTGCTAATTTTTATCCCCTCTTACCATCTATAATGAGCGAAAGCCCGGTTGGCTTCCGCCATTCTATGCGTATCTTCGCGTTTCTTAATCGTGGTTCCCTGGCCCTGGTAGGCGTCGGTGAGTTCGTCGGCGAGTCTTTCCATCATCGGTTTGCCTTTTCGGGCGCGTGCCGAACCGATCAGCCAGGTAAGCGCCAGAAAGAGACCGCGGTCCGGCTGTACCTCTACCGGTACCTGGTAAGTGGCCCCACCGACTCGCCGTGGTTTCACCTGCAGCAGGGGAGTGGCGTTCCGGACGGCCTGCTCCAGAGCGGCGACCGGGTCCTTCTGCACCTGCTGCCCCAGTGTTTCCAGCGCCCCGTAAACGATGTGTTCCGCTGTCCGTTTTTTGCCACACACCATCACCTTGGCGATCATCCTGGCGACCGTTGCGCTGCGGTACTTCGCGTCCGGGTAAATCTCTCTTTTTTGGGCTCTGGCTCTTCTCGGCATGATATTTCCTCGGT
>JASFHJ010000018.1:0-12373 GCA_050123255.1 Dehalococcoidia bacterium | reverse complement strand
TCACGATGATACGGCCCAGCTACTGGCCACACTATCACGAGAACTCGATTCTTTGATAACAGAAAAATCCGCTATTGAACCGCCGGTAAGAGAACGATTAAAGAAATTACACGAAACGGCCGAGACCTCTCTCAGGGGGGTGCGTCGCTTTAGTCAGGACCTCAGACCATCGATTCTCGATGACCTCGGGTTGGTGCCGGCGCTGGAGTGGCTGATTGCTACTCTTCAAGACGACCTTAAGGTATCGACGAATTTTGAGCTGGTGGGAGACGGTCGCCGGCTTTCGCCGGAAATTGAACTTACCGTTTTCCGCATCACCCAGGAAGTAATAAGCAATATCAGAAGGCACTCAAAGGCTGGCAGGGTGGAATTGACGCTGGATTATAGTGAAGATGCATTAACCCTGATAGTAAGTGACAACGGACGTGGATTTAGCGTTCCGGAGAGGACGAGTGATTTAGCTTTATCGGGGAAGCTGGGCATCATCGGGATGCGGGAAAGGGCCCGGCTGGTCGGGGGTACGTTAATCGTGCAATCGGAGAAGGACACCGGTACCACGGTGACATTAAGAGTTCCCTACTAAAGATAACTCTTATGAGTTTTTCTACTCCTTAGCCGTTCTATAATGATAAGATTCTGAAGCAGTCTTTGTGTCTTTAAATATCAGTTATAGAAGTTTTCCTGATTATATATTTATCATCCCTCAACCCATCCATCGAAACGCAACCCGGAAGCCGGGTCGTACTCCCTGTCGAAGGCTTCGGGATATTGTTCCCGCCATGTTTCCATCTGCTCCATGCTTACCCTTTCCACTTCGACCAGGTAACCGCTGGTCGCCATGCCGTTGCAGTTTTTCGATATCAGGTTATAAGGGCTTATCAGATTGATAGCTCCACCCCGGTCGAGTTCTTCGGGGATTATCCAATCGACCCTGGCCCCGTGGTCCATGTAAACCACGCCCGGTCTTATTCTCTCGGTCACATAAGCACCGCCGAGGACCGCGCCGCGCTCGTTGTATATTTTTACGATATCTCCGTCCTTGATACCTCTCTTTATGGCGTCTTCCCGGTTCATCCACAGAGGTTCGTAGTTATATCCGTCTATTCCTTTTATCTTGCAGGTCGGGGCTTCCCTCGTCCAGGAGATATCATCGTGTTGCGCATGGACTCTCCATCTTCCGTGGTTGGACATTTGCAGCAGGGGGTACTTCCTGGCTCTTTCTCCGGAAATTCTCTCGTCGTGAGTTTCACTTGATTCTACCCACTTTGGAATCGGTGGTCTTTCATTATCATCGGGGAAGTGTTTGGCTAATCTCTCGGAATAAAATTCGAGCTTACCTGAAGGAGTGGGCAGGGGATTGGCTTCAGGGTCCATATAAAATTCATAGAGACCGGCCGGGTCATTTGCCCAGTCCGGGGCAATGGGGAAAACGTGGTATTCCTTTTCGTTCAGTTCGTCCCAGTCGACCACATCGCCGAGTTTCCAGTGTTCGAAAAACATGTATTTCATCCATTCTTCGTGAGTCTTGCCCTCGGTAACTTCTTTCTCGACTCCGAGCTTTTTGGCTACCTCTATGACAACTTCGTAATCGCTCTTGGATTCGCCGATAGGCAGTATCGCCTGTTTCTGGATCGCCATGCTGAGGAACTGTTCGCCGCCCTGCCTGATGCTGGGCAGGATATCTTCCACCTCGAAAGTGGTATTCGAGGGCAGGATAATATCGGCGGCGAGGCAGTCGTTCTCCAGCCACGGGTGCTGGGCGACGATGCACTCGATCTTCGGGCTTCTGAGGGCTTCCAGCGTCTTGTTGCCGTGGTTCCAGCAGGTGGTGCGGCAGGGCGTGTCCGTCCAGATCATGTGTATTTCGGTGCCGCCCTCTTCCTCGGGGATGGGATAGGTATATTCTACGAACTGTCCTTCTACCGGGTCTATAATCGCCCCGGTGCCCTGGAATTTGATCGGGGGGTTGAGGATTGCTTCCTGGACCAGGGTCTTGGGAATAAACTGCTTGGTGAAGGAGTTCAGGGTGTGCAGGTCGAGTATCGGGAGCCTCGGTTTCAGGTCCCATGGGCCGACGTTGTTCGTGGTTACTTCTATCGGCCGGTGCATCCCCGGGGTCGTTTCTACAACGGTCCTCGGCATTCCCATCATGCTTATCTGGCTCTGGTGGACACCGGGCTTTCCCAGCCCCTGCATACCCAGTAATACTACTTCCAGCCTGGCCGGTTCGTGAGAATAGGGCCCGCGTATCATGCCGCCCCCGAAATAATGGCCTATGGATGTTATCTTGGCGGCAAATTCACGAGCCAGTGCCTTGATCGTCCATTCCGGGACGCCGCATTTCCCGGAGGCCCACGCCGGCGTCTTGGGAATTCCGTCTTCCTTGCCCATCACGTATTCTTCTATCTTATCCATACCTACGGTATGTGTTTTTACGTATTCCTTGTCATACGTACCCTCTTTAATCCAGGTGTAGATAATGGCGAGTTGCAGGGCCGCGTCCGTATTCGGCAGTATCGGTATCCATTTATCGGCGTGAATGGCGGCGCTGTAGTTGAGTTCCGGGCAGATATATACCTGCTTGATGCCTATCTCCGTCCAGAAATACAGCAGCCGGGTGGCCGATTGACCGGTGAATCCCCAGGGTGTGGTTTCCGGGTCGCCGCCCCAGATAAGGATCATCTCGCAGTTTTCGGTCATGTCCTTCATAGTATTATCGGAAGGCTTCATCATACCGGCGGCCCCGTTACCCCATACATGTTTGGCACCCCAGTACCATCCCTCCCAGCTATCGGCGTTGCGGCACTGCTGGGTGAATCCCCCCATCTGGCTGAGTACCAGCGTCGGGGCGCCGTGAATCATGTGCACCGTCTTGCATTCGCCGTGCCCGTCCACCTGGGCCAGGACGGCCATAGGACCGTACTTTTCCTTTATCCGCTTGAGTTCACCGGCTATCAGCCCGGCGGCCTCGTCCCAGGAGACCCTTTTATACTTGCTTTTACCCCTGTTCCGGGTGTTGCGCTCGCCCTCAGGGTCCCAGTCGATCCTTTTCAGGGGGTATTTGATGCGGTTCGGAGAATAGACCCGTTTCTTGTAGGCGAGGGCAAAAGGGGCGGAGAGCGATTTTGTCAGCGGTTTAAAGACCTTGCCTCTCACCTCATATTTCCAGGGGTTAAACCGGTCAATGTCATATTTCCAGTCGAAGTGGAACGGACGGATCCTGACTATTTTCCCGTCTTTAATATCGACTGCACAGGGAGCTCCGCCGCCGGACACGCCGCCGAAACTGAGTGATTTGATAACGGTTTTTTCTTGTTCATTATTGTTCTGTTTCAATGTATCAATACCCCCTTACTTTTTCCCCTGTCAAGTTCCGTATATTTCTCACCCGGTTAGATCATCGGATACGATTTACCACATTGTAATCTTTTTTATAAATAAGAAACAACAGACGACTCTTTCTTTCAAAATAGAAATGAAAAATATAACCGGAAGGATAAAGAACCTCTACAGGTGGTTCGAAAGGCTCTGTTAAGGTTTTCTTTCACTCGCGGTGTTTTCTCTAGTTTACGGATTAACACGGATATTGAAATTAATTTGATTGACTATTGATTTATCCTACCCCTGTATGGTATATTAATTTGGTTATATCTAAACACAGGTGAATATATATTTCATACATGATGTCATTTGTATTATATCTTATCGAAACGGACTCTCGCCTGAACACTTACGCTTTCATTGCTAATATTAACTTCATCATTCTCAAGGAGGAATATTAATGCGCGGAAAATTAGTCTCGAAGTTATTTTCTATTCTCGTTCTTTTATCGTTACTGGTAACGATGCCCCTGCTCTCTGCCTGTGGCGGGGATTCCGAAACAACAACAACGACAACATCACCGACAGGGACAACGACCACCGTCGAGGCGAAAGCCGAATTTGAGGTCGTCAAGGCTGCTGTTGCAGATTATTTAACCGACATGGTACCGCACGTAATGGCGTCTGATTTACACATGATGATAGTCGAAGGTGATGCTCCCTATATCGTCAGTATTCGCAGTGCGGATAATCATGCTGCCGGCCATATCCCCGGTGCTATTAATATCTCATTTGGTGAGTTGAACACACTTCCTAAGGATGAGGAGATTTGGCTGTATTGTGATTCGGGTCAAGTCGCTTCCTTTGCTGCGGTAGTGCTCGGTATGTCGGGCTATGACGATGTGACAAATCTGAAACACGGTATCAGCGGCTGGACATCGGATCCGAGTATTGCCACACTACAGTTTGACCCGGAGAAACATCAGTCTGATTTCCAAACAGAGACCACCGCCAATGAGGGCGGGAGTTTTGACTACCCGGAACTTGAAAATACTACCTCAACCGATGCAAATGCTATCATAGCGGCTGCGGTGGCGACGATATCGTCTAAATTTATCCTGGCAACTGATTTGAATATGAAGATTGCCGAGGGTGAAGACATGACTATCCTGGATATTCGTAGTGCGGATTATTATGCCGCCGGGCATATCCCGGGTGCCATAAATTTTGGAAAAAGCAGCCTGATTGATAACCTGGAAAAACTTGACCCGGACGCGCCGGTCTACGTATATTGCGATACGGGACATTGGGCAGCGGAGGTTACCGCTCTGTTGCAGGTACTGGGATACGATGCTTACAGCCTTAAATTCGGCATCTGCTCATGGTCGCCGGATGAAGCAATTAATAACGGCCTGTGCTATGATGCCGCTAGCGTCCCAGGTTACGACACGGAATAATAAAAGTTGACTATCATACCTCTTTGGATGGACTGTAGATGTCTGTCCAAAGAGGTAGTAAACTGGCTTAGACTGTACCACTGGTAACGGGAAAAAGATAAAAGATGAAGAGATTGGTAACGGCAGTAGCAATCATGTTCGTCGCAGTTCTCTTTACTGTCGTTGGTTGTACTAATACCGACATGATTGGACCGTCTCCGGGAGAAGACCAGGGGATTTCCAATTCATGTTTGACATGCCATACCGATAAGACCGTCCTCAAGGAAGTGGCATCTCCGGAAACGGCCGAACAGGTATCCGAGGAAACATCCGGAGAAGGCTGAGGAGGCGAATTGCCTCCGTTGGAGGTCTGGGAAAAGGTCTTCCTGAAAGATGCCGATTTCATGCAGGACACGCATGGTTCCGTTGGCTGTGTTATCTGTCACGGCGGCGATAGCAGTGAAGAAGGCAAAGAAGCAGCCCACGTCGGTCTGGTGATAGACCCTTCACCCATCAGTTGCCTGGCCTGTCATAGCGACATCGCCCACGCTGACGAATACAGCCTGCATGCCACTCAATCAGGGTTCATTTCGGCTTTCGAAGCCCGGGGTGGTGACATCTCCGAAGGCTCGCCTCTGATGACCGCTTTCGGGAACCACTGTGCGGAATGTCACACGACCTGCGGGCAATGCCACGTAAGCCGACCTGACGAACTCGGTGGCGGGCTTGTCTCCAGTCATGAATTCCGCGAAACGCCGTCGATGCAGTACAATTGCATCGCCTGTCATGGCGCCCGCATCGGGGCTGAATATCTCGGTGAAAACGAGGGGTATCCCGCCGACGTTCACTGGACAGAAGAGAGTATGCTCTGCACGGATTGTCACGGTACTGAATTACACGGAAGTGGTTCCCTGGCTGAAAACCGCTATTCCAATCCCAACGCCATTTCCTGTGAAGACTGCCATGAAGATGTCTGGCTGGAAACGGGAGACAATCCTCAGCACGAACAGCACCTCAGTGATTTATCCTGCCAGGTTTGTCACTCCATAGGCTACAAGAACTGCTTCGAGTGCCATATAGCTCTTGATGAAGAAGGACAACCCTGCCGCGTTAGCGAACCGTCGCAGATTTTGTTCGAGATAGGCCTTAATCCCATCCGTTCATCAGAGCGTCCTTATGAGTACGTAGTGCTGCGCCATGTACCCACCTGTTCGGGTACCTGCGATTTCTACGGAGGTAATTTATTCCCGGATTTCGATGATGTCCCCACCTGGAAATATGCCACTCCCCATAATATCCAGTTGAATACACCTCAGAACAGCAGTTGTGACGCCTGTCATTTGAATATGGATATCTTTCTAACGGAAGATGATATAAGGCCGGAAGAACTGACAGCTAACGAGGACGTCATAGTTACCGAATTTCCGGAGCCGGTCGGAGAATGATAAGTAGAAGGAATTTTCTTAAAGCTTCCGCCGGAGCAGCAGGTCTGTTGTTCCTCCATAACCCGTCGCTTGCTATGGCCAGTGAATCGGGACAAAACGACCGTTTGTCCATGCTGATTGATATCACCAAGTGCGTTGGTTGCTGGTGGTGCTATGCGGCCTGCAAGGAATACAACAATCTGCCGGAAACCGAGTTGCCTGACCTGGAGGAACCTCCCGAGCTTTCCCCGACTGTCTGGACTACACTTAAGCCGGTAAAATCCGGCACGCAATGGATTTCCCGGAAAAATGCCTGTAACCATTGTACGGATGCCGCCTGCGTAGAGGTGTGCCCCACGGGGGCTTTAAGTTATAACGACTCCGGATACGTCCAATATGAAAAAAGCAAATGCTCCGGCTGCGGCTATTGTGCCGAAGTCTGCCCGTTTGAAGTGCCGCAATTAGAAACCAACTCAGTTACCGGAGTGGCTATCATGAATAAATGCACCTTTTGCCATGATCGGGTCAGTAACGGCGAGTCGCCTGCCTGTGCGGCAGCCTGCCCCACCGGTGCTATCACTTTCGGGAAACGCTCCGAGTTGATTTCTTCAGCCGAAGCGCGGCTGGATGAATTGAAAGGGAGTAATTCCACGGCACAGCTGTACGGCGTCGAGGAATTGGGCGGTCTGAATGTAATGTATATTCTGGATAATTCCCCGGAAACATACGGGCTGCCGGCTGATCCGGAGGTACCTGCTTCCGTTACGGTACGTAAAGTTTTTAGCTGGATTGGTCCCGTTGCCGCGATTGCCGTCGTGGCCGGTTTCGGACTAAACTATATCGTTGCCAGAATGCGAATGGCGAATGGAGAGAAATAGTGGCTGAGCCGAGAGTTGTCGAGCGTTTCCGGAAACGAACCATAATTTTTCACTGGACTCATACCGCGGCGTTCCTGGTTTTGCTGGTAACGGGAATCTTTCTCTTTTTCCCCGGACTGGGAAGTATCGCATCGGGCGGCCTTACCCGCTCCATTCATCGTATTGCCGTGATATTTTACGTTGGGGCCCCGATAGTATATATCATCATATCGCCGAAGATGTCCTGGCAGTTTATTAAAGAATCATTCAAATGGGGGAGTGAAGATTTTCGGTGGTTTTTAAAAGCGCCGGACTATTATTTCGGCGGTGACGAATCAAAGATGATACCCCAGGGGCATATCAACACAGGGCAAAAAATGCTGCAGCTTATCGTAGTGTTAACCGCCATACTGTTTGTTATCAGCGGCTTTATGTTATGGTTCTTCAAAGATACGTTATCACCGGGCGTAATTCAAGGGGCACTGGTTGTTCACGATTTCGCATTCGTCGTGGCTTTCCTGATGTTGCTGTTACACATATATCTCGGCGTTATTCACCCCCGCATGAACGAATCCCTCCGTTCGATGTGGGACGGCAAGATATCCAAAGAATACGCCAGAAGTCATTACACGAAATGGTACGACAATCTGGCGAAAGATAAATAAGGTACTTGATAATAACTGTCAGGGTTTTATTGATCTCCCAACCGAACTCTTCCCCATACACCCACAACCTTTACCATTGACTTATATATTTCTGGGTCGGTTTCGCTTCCTCTGGGAGCGCATATTTTGATGTAGTTATTTAGAACCAGGGCTCCTACGGCATCAATAGCAGAACGAACGGCCGCCAGTTGAGTAATGATAGCCTCACACTCACGCTCTTCGGCAACCATTTTATCGAGTCCCCGTATCTGTCCCTCGATGCGTTTTAACCGATTGCATATGACTTCCCTGGAAACCTCCGCATTACCATCGTCAACCATGATACCCTCCCCGGATATGGAAAATAAAAATCGTGATATCAATATTTTACCGCAAGGTGGTTAAAAAACCAAACCGCCGGGTTGACATTAAGGAAATTCGCTGATATACTATACCCCGATAGGGTATAGTAGGCTTGGCTCCTCTCCATTTTGTTGAAATACCCGGCGCTAAACGCCGGGTATTTCAATGTTCTATTAATTATTCATATATTACAATTTTCCCGAATTCGGAGTGTAAATCATTGATTGACGCAGGCTGATATCTTGACTTAAAAATTGTATAGAAATCTGGTCTGGGATATAATTACCGACGAAACCAACTTGTATACCATGACAATCGGCATTGGATAAAGTTTCACTTAGATATAGTGAATAGTGAGTAAAGAAGACAAAAGGGAAAAGCACGTATCTGCCGAACGGCGACCTTTTTTGGCCGCCATAGGGCGTCTATTTACTTCCGTAAGGCTGGCGATAATTTTAATGCTCATTATCACCGCCCTCAGTCTATTAGGAGCATTGTTAATCCAGGTCCCGGCAATTATCGCCGATAATCCCGACCTTTACGGTCAGTGGGTGGATTCGGTCGCCAGGGCTAAAGTCGGCGGTTGGGCAGGGTTTCTTTCAGCACTCGGTCTGTTCGATGTTTTCCATTCTATCTGGTTTATCATCGCCGGGGTTCTCCTGATATTAAATATTATATTCTGTAATATTAGTCGCTGGAGCAGCATCAGGACGGTATTAAGAGGCTCCGTTATCAATCTTAACGATGATTTTTATTCCCGGAGTGATACCTGTGTCGAGATGCCTGTCGGGACTTTATCCATCGAAGAAGCGGCGGCAGTATCAGAAAAAACACTGAAAGCGCAGCGATACCGGATACAAACAAAAAGTGACGGGGATATTATATACCAGGCGGCGGATAAAAACCGAGTATTTCGATTAGGAACCTATGCCAGTCATCTGAGTATTATCATATTCATCTTCGCCTTCGTTGCGGGGAATTATTTCGGTTTTACGGATTATGACTTTGCCGTGCCCGAAAACGGTATACGCAACGTGGGTCACGATACCGACCTTTCGCTGGCACTTATTTCTTTCACGGATGAATATTATCAGGACGGCAGGCCGAAGGATTTCAGGAGTGATGTTGTTCTTTACGAAAACGGGAAAGTTGTTGCCACCGAGACTATCAGGGTCAATCATCCCCTTATCTATAACGGAATTAGGTTTTACCAGTCTTATTACGGCCCCGCCGTTGACATCGGCGTTAATGACGACCAGGGTAATGAAATATTCAGCGGCGGTGTCGCCCTGGACCGGACCCTGACGTCGTCGGGGTATTTGCACTACGTTGGTTCCTTTAACCTGGCCAATTATGGTGTGACCGTTCGTATAATCAAATCGGGCAGCAGTTCCGGCAGTCCCATGATACCCGCCGATAGCGTAGCGGTGGATATCCGCCTGGGCGGCAGCCAGGTTGACCTGCAACTAATAGACCTTGGTGTTCCGCAGGTAATCAGCGGCCTGGAATTCACCTATCTCGGAGATTCGGAATATTCCGGTTTCCAGTTAAGTCGCGACCCTACGAATAGTCTTATCTGGGTTGCTTCGGCTTTATTCATTATCGGTATCTGTGCGGTACTATATTTCCCGTATCGTCAATATTGGGTACGTATCTCATCACAGGGGGATGAGGGGCGATTGGTAATCAGAACATCCGGTTCACGGCGCAGTACTACGGCTCATAGTTTTGAAAAAATGGTAGCCAGGATACAGGAAGAAATTAAGAAAAAACAGGAATAAAAGGTAGTATTTGGAGATAATATGGACGTCTTGGAGAGTGTATTTTTAATCGCTTCCCTTGTTTGTGTAGCGCTGACCTTACTCCTGACGATTGTGGTTTCGGTCCGCAGCCGGAAAACCCCGGATACGGGGGAACAATCCCGGAGTGTCTCGGGTCTTACGGTAGCGATACTGACCTATCTCAGCCTGGTACTCGTTACCTTGACTATCATTTTCAGAACGATTCAGACAGGGCATGGACCTTTCTCCAATATGTACGAGTTTGCCCTCGCTTTCTCCTGGGGCATTATCCTGATGGGGATAATCTTTGAAATGCGTTATAAAACCGCTGCCGCTAAAAACATAGGTCTGTTTATTGCCGTTCTCCTGCTGGTTTTTGCCACGGTTCAGCACGCGAAACCGGCACCTTTGATACCGGCATTACAGCAGAGTGTACTTTTGTCCGTTCACGTCGCTGCTGCCGTGGTAGCCTACGGGGCATTTACGGTCGGTTTCGGGGCTGCCTCGTTATTCCTTGTTCAGTACTACCGTCCCACTTCCTGGCTGCCGGATAAACCAATCCTCGATTCCATGAGTAATTTGTCGGTGGTAATCGGGTTTCCTTTCCTTACTCTCACGATAATTCTCGGCGCTCTCTGGGCGGATATCGCCTGGGGAAGGTACTGGGGCTGGGATCCTAAAGAAACGGCCAGTCTGGTGACCTGGCTGTTATTTGCTGCATATTTACACGCGCGTATAATCCGCGGCTGGCGGGATAGAAACGCGGCTATCCTGATAATTATTGGATTTGCCGCCGTATTACTTACCTTCTTCGGTAATTATATCTTTTCCGGACTACACGCATATAGATAGTATTTCGTTTATGATGGTGTTTATTTGTTTTAAAGGATTAATTATCAGTTAGAAACAGGATCGCTAGTGGTGAAGTCAGAAAACCTTGCATTTTTATTGTGGTGTTGTGTATAGTAAGTTCAACACAGTCGAATGGTCTTAGGATAAAGACGGAGGGAAATCTAGTTAGGAGAAGAAAAGAAAAATGGCCGAACTAAAGTATGAAAAGTATTTTATTAAAGACACTGGTTTCAAACCTCCAAAAGATGACAAACGCCCATTCAGTAAGTTTGAAGTTCCCAAAATACATCATATTTTGGGTATAAGCCGCAGGAGAATAGACGGAGCTATCACCATGAATTGCTCCTGGATGTTAGCCGGGGAAGAGCCCGGAAAGATGGATAGACATACCCATCCGTACCCCGAAATTATAGGTTTTGTGGGCACCAATCCCGATGACTTGCATGACCTGGGAGCAGAAGCTGATATATGGATGGATGATGAACAGTACATTCTGACGACTTCTTTTCTGGTATACGTTCCGACCGGACTCAAGCACTGTCCTCTGACGGTTAGAAACATTACAAGACCGGTTTTTCATTTTGACCTTCAGATAACGACAGGCGATTTTAAGGCAGATTTTAAAAACATGTAAATGCCATCTCATCAAGAGATGCAATACTGATTATTACTTGTCGTAGCAGTATATTAGTTGTAACTTGGCAAGCCTGTGTATTATTTCAGGGGAGAGATAGACTCTCCCCTGTCTCCGGTTTGAAAATTGTCAGCGCCGGCAGGATATATGATGGTGTCTCGTTGCCGGGCGTCAACGCGGATAAAATATCTGTGGATGGAACGCCAGGTATATTAAGGAGCCGAAACACGGCAGGAGTAAAACCAGGATAACCCAGGGAGCTTTGTGTCCACCGACTACTTTTTTCTTTGATATCAGGTCGTTCAGCATCAGGCCGGCCAGTACCCAGTGAACTATACCGAAAAGGATTATTCTGATAATCCATTCTAAATCCATAGAGCACTCGCAGGGTGACTATTCTTTCGAATTATAATATGTTGTAAGAACTCATACCAGTTTATTGTCTTAAGGAAGACTATTCTTCTGCTATATCTCTGAATATGGATATCTGGCACGAAGTACCGTCATCATCCACAAAGGGGGCTGCTATCACCTCGTAGCTTTTATTATTCGGAAAACGGCATCGCCACCTCTCGATAGTTCCATGTGTAATAACACTGGATATCCGGCAATTCTCATTACAGGGAGGATCAGCGTTATGAAGGTGCTGGTAACAGGTAGAGCCGGTACCGTCACCGAATACATCCACGAATTTGCTATTCATATATCTGATTATATGATTATTGTCTGTTATGATGATACCATCAGCTAATCCGTTTAATATATCCTTAAATCTGTTTCTCTCGGCGGTGATTGCTGCTTCTCTTTTGGATGATGCCTCCGATTGGTTCCGTATAACGCCGACAAGAGAGCCGATTACACCGGCGAAGATAATAAATAATACCATTCTCAATAATGGATCGGGAAATGGTGAAATGAAAAAGGCACGCGGCAGGAAAATAATAAAACTGACCAGCGTTATGATGATAGCCCCTCTTACCCTGGCAACGTAACCGGCATAAATAATCGGGGCTAAAAATAAGAGACGGTGAACATCATGAATTCCGGAAAAAAAGTCATTAC
>JASFHJ010000017.1:0-12554 GCA_050123255.1 Dehalococcoidia bacterium | reverse complement strand
AAGTAGTATACTGGTAATTCCGAGCTTCCCCTGATAAACTGTAACTACCGGATTTCTTTTGTTCCAGGGAGGAATATATATGCACGGCTGGATGGGTAAAATACTCCATGTGGACCTGACCGGCAATAAAACATCTGAAATTCCAACACAGCTTTACGCTGAGAAATATCTCGGGGGGCGGGGTATTGCCTCCCGGCTGTACTGGGAAAAGGTCACTCCGGATGTCAAAGCCTTCGATCCGGATAACCGGCTGATTTTCATGAGCGGACCGCTGCTGGCTACCGGTGTCCAGGGAGCCGCCCGGATGTGCGTTACGGCAAAATCCCCCATGACCTACCCGGAGGGCTACTGCTACGGCAGCCTGGGAGGGTATTTCCCGTCCGATATGAAAAGAGCCGGATGGGACGGAATAATCATCGATGGACGGGCGGAAAATCCCGTTTGCCTGGTAATCAATAATGACCGGGTGGAAATCAAGGACGCCACGCACCTCTGGGGAAAAAGCGCCTACCAGGTGGAAGAAATGCTCCGGCAGGAGTACGGCGAAAAGGTCCGCTTTGTCACCACCGGCGTCGCCGGGGAGAACCTGGTGCGTACGGCTATTATATTTGCCTCGCAGCTGGGGGCCGTCACCGCCGGTTTCGGGGCAGTGATGGCGTCCAAGAACCTCAAGGCTATCGCTCTTCAGGGCACCGGACACCCCACCGTCGCCGACCCCGACCGCCTGAAAGAGCTCAACCGATACACCATCAAGATTAAAAATACCGTCAGCCTCGAGATAACGCCCCGAATCGGGGGCACCGAGCACGGGCACGTCCTGAAAGCGTTAGGCAAGAGGCATTGCTACCAGTGCGGATTAACCTGCTCCAAGTATATTTACCGGTTCGGGAACGACCCGGAACTGGAGGAACTGCGCGGCTGCCAGGCTATGGAGTATTACCTCCCCTGGATATACGGCCATGAAGATGAACCGGTAAAAACCCTGTTCGATGCACCGACACTCGCCAACGATTATTCCATCGGCACCTTCGAACTCCAGCACATGGTGGAGTGGCTTTACGCCTGTTACAAATCGGGTGTCCTCACCGAGGAAGAGACCGGCCTGCCGCTTTCCGAAATAGGTACTCGCGAATTCCTGGATACACTACTCTACAAGATTGCACACCGTGAAGGCTTCGGCGACATACTGGCCGAAGGAATGATGCGGGTCCGCGGTCTGGTAAAGCCGGAAGCCGCCGCCAAATTCACCCACCATGTGGCCCCTATCGGACAGCATGACGGCGTTCCGCCCCGGGCCTACCTGGCTCACGCCCTGCTTTATCCCTTCGAAACCCGGATGCATCCCATCAGCGTCCACGAACTCGGCTACGTCAATATGCCCTGGGCGATGCACCAGAGCGACCCGGAATCATCGCCGGTAACTCCCGAATCATTGCTCAAGATTGCCCGTCTGTTCTGGGGAGGAGAAGCTGCCGCCGACTTCACCAGCTACGAGGGAAAAGCGATGCAGGCGAGGAACATCCAGAATCGAACTTATCTGCGCGACTGCCTGGGGCTCTGCGATTTCGTCTGGCCGATTACCTACTCGCTGGTTACCGAAGACGGCGTCGGCGACCCGGAACTGGAAGGGATGATTTTCACCGCCGTGACCGGCCTACCCGTAAAAGAACTCGATACCTACGCCGAACGCGTCTTCAACATGCAGCGGCTCATCAGGGTCAGGGAGGGGCACCGCGTTCCCGAGGATGATTACCCGCCGGATGTAAATTTCACCGAACCCATCGGCACCAACATCCACGGTATGAAGATGATAATGCCCGGTCCCGGCGCGCAGCCGGTTGATATTACCGGCAATATTCTGGACCGTGATAAATTCACCACGATGCTCAAGGAGTATTACGAAATAAGAGGATGGGATAAGGATACCGGGCTGCCAGCCAGAGAGACATTAGCTTCCCTGGGCATGGAGGACCTGGCGGCCGTAATCTAGCAATCTTCATGTTTGAAAAATGGCAGATATAGTTTATTTTAACGGAAAAATGCTGCCTGACAGTAAAGCCGGAATATCCATCAACGACTACGGCTTCCTTTTTGGTTACGGAGTATTCGCCGGTATGCGCGCTTACAACGGCAAGGTATTCCGCCTCGATACCAAGCTGAAACGCGTCAGGGAATCCGCCGAAAAACTGGGTATAAAAACCGACATCCCCGCTTATAGAGATGCGGTCAGTGAAATTATCACAGCGAATAACCTGCAATCGGCTTTAGTGAGAATCACCGTCACTTCCGGTGAGGGTCCCGCTTCACCCGACCCCGGTAACTGCACCGGAACCACCGTTTTGATTACCGCTACTGAATACACTCCCTTTCCGGAAGAGACCTACGGGAAAGGAATACGGGCGATAGTCTCGTCTGTCCGCCGCAACAGCCAGTCACCGGCTTCGGTGATAAAGAGTCTCAATTATCTGGAAAGCATCATTGCGCGGCAGGAAGCCCGAGACGCGGGTGTCGATAACGCCGTTCAAC
This sequence comes from Dehalococcoidia bacterium, assembly GCA_050123255.1. GTDB lineage: Bacteria > Chloroflexota > Dehalococcoidia > Dehalococcoidales > RBG-16-60-22 > W425. The sequence continues at coordinate 10,028 of JASFHJ010000017.1, read as the reverse complement.
TGAACGATAAGGGAAAGGTTGCTGAAGCCAGCAACGGTAATCTGTTCCTGGTCAAAGACGGTATCCTAAAAACACCCTCGATAAGCTGCGGTATCATCCCCGGTATCGTGAGAGAAGCTATCCTGGAACTGGCATCTCAATTGAATATCAAAGCCGTTGAAACCGAATTCGAACTCGATGAGCTGCTAGCCGCGGACGAAGCTTTTCTGACGAACGTTTTGATGGAAGTAATGCCCCTAGTGAATGTTGGCGGTCGTGATATCGGCTCGGGTAAACCCGGTGAGATTACACAAAAGCTGCTGAAAGCCTACCGGGAAGAGGTGCAAAAAGAGATAGATTGACAGGATTTCCCTATACCTGCATGCCCAGCAGCATCTTGGCCCGTATTTTCAACATGTTCCATTTTCCTACCTTGCCCGACAACGTCTTCATGTTTACGGTGGTCTTGTCCTTGAGAGGTATCTTGACCGGTTCTTTCCTCTTTAACGTATTAGCGTCCTGTGAACAGTGAACGACACAGGCTCCGCAGCCGATACAACGGTCGAGGTTATGCACGGCAACGCCTTCGACCATTTCCCGGGCGCCCAGCTGGCACTTATCGACGCAGATACCGCAGCCGTTGCACAGTTCGGCATTGAATTCAGCCACGAAATTGGTAGCGAAAAGCTCAACCGGCCGGGGGTGCCGGGTCAGGCTTTTCAAGAGGACACAGCAGTCGCCGCAGCAACAGCAGATGGCTTCCGGGTGCTGTGAATTCTCCGGCTGAAGCACGAGCCCGTCCTGTCTGGCTTTATCCAGGAGGCTGAAAGCTTCTTCTTTGGAAATGTAACGCCCTATCCCCATCTCAACATGCCGACGGGCGTGGTCGGGACCAATCATGATACACGCTTCGAGAAGGTCGGTCTTCTTACAACCCGATTCCAGGATACCGGAAGTAAGGCGACATATACAGTTGGCTACGGCTATCTCCCCGGTGGCATTCCGGATAAGCTGTCTCACATCTTCGTAGTCGGCAATCGGGTACTTCTCCGGGACAGGTATGCTTTCGGCAACCGGAACGATGCGCAGAGGAGGACCGACGCCGCTTCTGCCTCCTCCCGGAGTGCGTCTCTCCGCCTGGTACTGGTGGTACGTTTTGAGCAAATCCTCGGTGAGTCGATTCAGCTGAAAGTTGAAAATACCCCCCATGGCGAACTCGGCATTACAGTAATGAGTTTCGTCATAACCTTCGTGAACCGTCAGGATAATCCCTTTCCGCATCATATCTTCCAGCATCTGCTGCAAATCAGACTCAGACATGTCCCTGCCGCTGTTCGTGACCCGGCGATGGATTTTATCCAGCGGTTCCGGTTTCATGGAAAGCTGCAGGGCAATGCCGGCTTCATCCGGTGTAAAGAAGTGTTTCAACAGGGTGATATCGAGTCCCGATTCCACTGCCGGAAAGCCGCCCGGAAGCCTGTCCATATGTTGCTGAAGATACCGATAAATCATATCTTCATTATCCATGAATACAGCCCCCCCTTATAAGCGCTCATTAATACGCTTTTTCAGCACGCTCAGGATAACGCCGGTGAACAGGGTTAAAAGGCCCACCGTAATCAATAATACGCATACCAGGGCGGTACCGGTCTGCAATACCTGGTCTACATACATCGCCTTGGCGACCAAGATACCCATGACAACACCGGCGATGAGCAGGATACTCCCGAACATGCCGAAAAATACCATGGGTCTTTCCTCGGATATCATTTCTATCAGTCTTCTCAGGAGACTCACGCCGTGAGTTACCGGGTGCAGACTGGAGCCATCTCCGGTATAGATGGCGGATACGGGCACTTCTTTAATGTTCAATTCTTTAGCGGCGGCGACTGTAATAATCTCCGAGCATACGGCGAAGCCGGACTCCTTTAATTCCAGCTCTTCAATAGCCCTTCGTGAATAGGCGCGGAATCCGGACTCGGTATCGGTTATGTTTTGACGCGATGCGAAATTAGTCAGGCTTCCGAGAACTCTCTGCCCCAGGCGGCGGTACCGCGGAATCATATGGCGCTGCGTTTCCCGCGAGCCGATAACGACGTCGTAACCGGACCGAACTGCTTCAATGAGGTAGGGTATTTCATCGGGATTATGCTGGTAATCAGCATCCAAAGTGACAAGAATATCGTAATTTAATTCCTTTGCCTGAAAAAGAATCGCGCGGGTAGCGATGCCGACACCCTGGTTATTCTCGTGACGGATAACCCTCGCTCCGGCCAGTTCGGCAACCGCAGAGGTACGGTCGGTGCTGCCGTCATCGACAACGATTACCTCATCGGCGTATTTCTTCGCCTGCAGGATAATTGAGCCGATATACTTTTCTTCATTGTAAGCCGGCAGGCCCACGATTATCTTTTGATTATTTGATTTATTCATATCATTTGTCCGGTTAGAATTACTTTATTATAGTTCAACAATACAGATTTTTCCATAGATAGCGGCAACCGCGAATCTTTACCGGATTATCAACAGTCTTAATAGTATCTTTGTAATATGTACAAAACCCTGCCTTAGCTTTACAATATGTATAAATAGACGTGTACCATTGTTCTCCGGAGGAGCGTGTTTGAAAAGAATCCCGTCGGCCTTTATTGTTTTGATATTACTGCTTGCCGGTTGTACCGGAGACTCCGACAGCCCGGAGAAAACCACCGAAACAACATCACCCATCCGGGAAGTCATCGACCGCGAGAGTAAATTTCCTCCGGGACAGGTAAAAATCACCCCGGAGACAGACCTTTTACCTCCCATCCTGCATTCCGAAGAATACTCGGAGCCGGTGCCGGCGCCCTACCCCATCAATACCAACGGCGCGGAGGACTCGGGGTTCATCATGCCGGACGGCAAGACCTTCTACGTATGGTTTACCCCCGACCCCAACTCCCCTTTATCGGAGCAGCTGGATGACGGCGTAACCGGCATCTACGAATTCAAACTGGTCAACGGGGAATGGCAACAACCGGAAAGAGTCTGGCTCCAGGACCCCGGTAAACAGTCGCTGGACGGCTGTGAATTCGTTCAGGACTGCGTGATGTGGTTCTGCACCGCGCGGACCGGCTACACCGGTCTGCACTGGTTTAAAGCCGAATGTACCGGTGACGGTAGCTGGGGAAACTGGCAGCCTGCCGATTTCCCGGGTGAATACGAGGTCGGTGAACTGCACATAACCGCCGAGGGACGGGAACTCTACTTCCATTCATCCAGAGGAAATGAACCGGGTGAATACGATATCTGGGTTTCTACCCTTGGAAACGGACAATGGCAGCCTCCGGTAAAGGTAGCCGCGGTTAACAGTCCCGAAGTCGATGGTTGGCCTTCCCTGACACAGGACGGCAACGAGCTGTGGTTTACCCGGTTCTACCATGGTTCGCCGGCTATCTTCCGCTCGGAAAGAATCAACGGCGAATGGCAGGAACCGGAGCTCATCGTTTCGCAGTTTGCCGGTGAATCATCGATAGATAACGAGGGCAACGTCTACTTCACCCATCACTTTTATAAAGACGGGGTGATGCTGGAAGCGGATATTTACGTAATCTATAAGAAATAAAACGGGATAGTTGGTATCAATGTTAGTGAGAGCAGCAATAGTTGTCCTGCTGGCAACCTTAACGATGCTGGCAGGTTGCGGCGATAATACCACAATACCAACGGCAACTACCGAAAGCAAACAGCCTCCGCCGGAACTCCCGGAAGGGATCCTCGTCGAGCGGGTGCCGGAAGGGGCCGATATTATCTTTACTTCAATACGCTATGTCCTGAATAACATCGACTGCCTGGATGATGATTACGGGGTCAAGGAAAATTTCATCACCGATGCCGATTGTAATCGGCTTATCTATAACGCCGCTGGCACCGGTCTGGCATCCCCGCGACAGCTCTTTACTCTAGATATAGAGTCGGGAGAAATCGTCCAGCTAACCAATACGGACTACTTTTTCACCGGCGCACATGTTGTCAACCCGACCACCTTGATGGCCAGCGCCGCCTGTGCCGATACCAGCGGTGATGGTTCGATCGGTGACGACGATGAAAAAGAACTGTACTACATCGACCTGTCCGGCGGCGAGTTTGATTGCCTGACCGAACCATACGGTTTCGAAGATATCAACAACCCCGATCACTCGCCGGTCGCCGGAAAGACCGTTTTCAGCGGCGCGCTGGAGGGGTGGGGTAGCAACAAGCTGTTTACCATAGATGCCGGTAAAAACCTGGTGCAGCTGACCGATGATGACGAATACTCGGATTTCGACTGTGCCTGGTCGGAGGACGGCACCAGGATAGTGTTCAGCCGGTTGCCGAAGCAGGATTTCCCCTGGACCATCCCCTCCCAGATATGGATGATTGATGCTGACGGCACCAACGCGGTCAAAATCACCGACGGCGGTGCCAATCCGAACGATGAAGATAACCTTGGTGTTTTCCCCATCGGCCTCGATGCCGACCCCGATTTAAGTCCGGATAATCAAAAGGTTGTGTTTTCCAGGCTGGCCACGGGCATTCAAAACGTTCCCTTCGGGGTATATCAACTGATTATCATCGACGTGGAGACCGGGCAGGAAGAAATAATCGATACCCGGTATGCCAATATGCTGCCCGAATGGAAAAGCCGGGGGATATTATGCATCCGGCAAATCGGTTCCGATACGAATACGGATATATCCCGGATAGACCCCGTGACCATCAAGCAGAGCCTGTATATCTATGAGGACAGTGTTTTTTCCGAACTGGAAGAATATCCTTATAACATCTTCCCTATCGGTTCTTTCGGGGCGAACTGGATCGAGTGAACAGCAGCAGCAATCCCGGCAGAGCGAACAACGCCATCAGGAATGAAAGCACTATCATCACCGCCGTTAAAATCCCGAAAGCCGAGAACATGGGCATCGGGGCGAAAGCGATAACGGCAAAGCCCAGCGCCGTGGAAACCGCCGTCCCGAATAGCGCCATACCGGTACTGCGGCTCGTGGCGAACAGCGCTTCTACCTTACCGGTATTCCCGGCCAGTTCCTGCCGGTAACGCGCCGTATAGTGAATTGAGAAGTCGATGCCCACCCCGATAGATATTGCCGCGATGGTAGCCGTCATCATGTTCAGGCTATAACCGATTACATACATAAATCCGTAAAGCCAGCAGGCAACCAGTAATACCGGAATCAACGTTACTATGGCGTAACGGAAAGAGCGGAAGACAATCACCAGCAACACCAGGCAGGCGGCAACGGCTATAATCAGGGAACGGTTCAACGAATCGGTGATGGCGCTGAACTGGGCGTCGCGCACGTATGCCTCGCCGGTGAGTCCGTAAAAAGAAATCCCGGCAACGCCCTGCAGGGCGGTATCCATATCTTCCTGGAGTTCATCCGCCGAAGCCTTGACGACAGCCTGCTCACGGGTACCCGGCACACCGATGGTAATCAGCGTGGCATCCTCATCATTGCCGTTAATTCCACGTATGAATGATTCGCGGATATGCTGGGATGTATAGAACAACGACTCTTCATCACGGGGAACGCCGTTTTCGGTAATGTAGTTGTAAACCGCCAAAAGCTGCTCCGGCGAATCGGGGATAAGGTCATTATTATTGTCTGTAATATTGGTGCCGGAGGTGGATACAATCTGCTGACGGGCATAATCGTTGGCAACCACCGCCGCCAGAAAGTCGAAAAGGTAAGCATAGGCATCCGGCTTGCCATCGCTCAAACGCCGGGCTACGTGTTCATTATCGTCCATCTCCATGATGGTCGCCTGTATCGCCTCGAGGGCGCTCTGTTCAGTGAAATCACCGCGGATATACAGGTAAGCCGGTTCACCGGCTTTCTGAGCAACATGCTCGTCCAGTTTATCCAGCCCGACGATGAGATCCGACCGGGCGTCGAAGGCGTCCTTCGGGTCAAGCTCGGTATCCATATTCATCCATCCCAGGGCAGCCACCGCCGTGACGATAAATATCAGCGGGAGAGTGACGAACCATTTCCGGCCGGTAAACGCCACCATACCGGCTATCCACAATCCGCGGGATGGGCTGGTCTTGACCGCCGCCCCGGTCAGGCTTTTACCCCGCCGGGCTTCGTAACGCATCACCAGCGCCGGGACAAACAATCCCAGGATGATAAACGAGGCAAATATCGCTATGGAAGCGGCGATTCCGAAGCCGACCACCGACTCTATTCCCGACGAGGCGTTGGCGCCGAAAGCTATAATTGTCGTCAGCATTGCCAGTACCAGGGCATTACCTACCCCGTATGTGGAAAGCCCCAGAGCCTGACGCGGGCCGTTGCCCTTTTCTTTTTCCTCACGATAGCGGAAAAGGGCGTGAATGGCATAGTCAATCCCCAGCACCAGTATCGCAATAGGCACGATGAGGTCGAGGATTATGGAGCTCTTCAGTCCTATCAGATTGGCGGCGCCTTTCAGCCAGATGATAAGCATACCCAGTCCCACGCCGGAGAGAATCGTTATCAGCCACGACCGGAAAATAAAAGTGATAAGCGCCAGCATCAGGAAGATGGCTATCACCAGCATCACGCCGCTAATCCGGCTTTCGTCGGCGATTTCCAGGTTCATATCGATATAGACGCCCCATAACCGGTATCTCTCCTCATCACCGCGCAATACACTTTGCACTTCCCGCCCGTAGTGTTCCAGAGCCAGCTGCTCGGTGTATTCCTCGCCGACGCTGGCGGGATATTCCTGCTGTACCTTCTCCCGGTCGGTCAAGACGATGAATAATAACGCGGGGGATTTCCAGAGCTTGATACCGCCGGAGTCTTCTTCGTAAGTGGCGTGGACAGATAGCTCGATTTCCATGCCGGTGGTAAGCGGATTATCCAGCACGTAATCGACCGCCTGCTTGACCTGGCTGTCGGTGGCATTGTCGAGGTTAACAAAGCCCTGGCTGCCTGCGCTTAAGGCCATATCAACGGAGTCCGCCAGCGAATGAACGCCTTCGATGGTCATGTCGGCTACTTCGCTGTAACGATGGTGGAGAAAAGGAGCCAGATCACTGCTGCGCAGTTTTTCTTCATTCCGGTATAGCTCGTTAAGATTTGCCTGGGCAAGCATGTCGCCGTCCCGGGCTTCGATGATGAAAGGCATTGCATAGACTTCAGAAGGAAATATATCCTCGATTTCCTCGCTCCACTTCACCACATCGCTGACCGTCGGGTTATCACTGGCCATCTCGGTGGGCTGCATATAAAGCATGGGGTAGAGCAGCAGTATGGTGACCAATAACGTACCAAGGATAAGCCACAGCGAATGCCGCTCTACCAGACCGGACAGCCAGCCGTAAAATCCCTTCTTTCCGCTATTATCCGCCATTAACCGTTGCTCCTTTTATGGGGATAAAATTAAAGGTCCGGAAACCGGTACGGACGGTATGAATGCAAGATACTTCATATACTTTTCCAGACCAACACCAGTATAACCGTTATCGTTCCCGGTGGCAAGTGGCATTATATTGATATAAAATTCTTATAGTTACAGGCAGGAGATTACCGTCACAAAAGAAGAGGGAGCCCCGGAAGAGGCTCCCTCCATTGTTGAATCTTGCGGACGACTTATAGCAATTACGGCCCGATATACTCCGAAGTAAACTCGGTTGTTTCCACAGGATAGAACCTTATCTGGAAATTCTTCGTACCATCATTAACCACCGGTTGCCCTGAAATCACCATCTCGGCGATGTCAAAGATCCAGGTGTTATCTTCGGGTGCGAAATACCATGCCAGAGGTGGATCAAGGAGAGACTGGTCAGTCAACCAGGCTACTGTATCATCTTCATTTTCAGAGCCGTCGTTATTATAGTCTCTATTTTCACCAGGTAATGCACCTCCGTAGTCAGCTACGGGAACATCATTAATATCAATGACTTCATTCCCGTCGGTATCAAGACTGGCGTCAACAACCCAACCTGACCACAGGAACAACTGGGTTATTTCCACACCCTTAGACTTGCCTTGTTTATTCCCTTTACCATTCTCATCGTCATCCGTGGGAGGGTCAAACCTGTAAAAACCTGACGGATCAGTTGTGCCTACTTGACCATTATAGGTGATAACCCCAAGGTCAAGTATTATATGATCGTCGATAGTGGTATTATCCGAATACCAGGGCCAGGAAGTGTTGTCCGAGTTGCTTGCCGCAATCACTGAATTAGAATACAGCAACAAGGAACTTTCGTTATCATTAGACCCGTTATTGGGGGTTCCAAGGATCCTTCCAAATACGTAGTAACCTCGTGCAGAAACAGCCGGTGTTTCAGGATCCCCATCATCATCAATATTATACGGCAAGTACACCTGAGCCGAGTTACCGTCAAAAGGCTCGGTCTCCGGGTCAATTACGACAAGTTCCGTCGCGTGTCTGTTCTTCTTGTTCGAAAGATACTCTATCGTGGCATCACCACAAAGGCTGGTGTATAAAGGAATAATAATCGAGTTGCCGGTGTAGTCACCTGTCCAGGTCGTACAATCTCTGCCGTGAAGATTCAAGTTGAAATGCATGCCACTGGGGAACCCGTTACTATGCGCGATGACATCCTTACCCGCCCCATTAGTAGATGGTTTGGCAGCCATGACTACCGACGTACCTGCTAGAATCGTAATAATGGATACTACGGCCACCACTATTAATATACTTTTCTTCATGTTTTACCTCCTTTTTATATATACCTGATTTATAACCGCATATTTTTTATACAATTAATCTACAAACTCTCGTCTCCTTTCTACTCACTTCACTTTTCATAACAGAACCTACACTTAAAGTTTATGAACTTATTCGTGAAGAATAAATCACAAGATAGTCATATTTGCGTTATAACTATGGTATGTAGTACAAGTAATTTAGTACTTATGGAACGTTGTATATTCCAAAACGAATTAATCGTTGTTTTAGGAGTAGATAAGATCTACTCTTTTCCCCATTTCAAGCTATCATTACCATCCCAGTGGTCAAGATAATATTCTTACCTCTCATTTTGTCATAGTAGCACTAATTTTCAGGTTAAAAGGTAGAGTGTTACGTTGTCGATACTTATATACTAACCTTTTCCCGTTCCCTCCGTTATATACTATGTACCCGACCACAAAATTCCCGGTACACAAGGAGGCGCCATGCGTACGAAAATATTGATATCAGGTCTGCTGGTAATAAGCTTGTTGCTTACCATGCTTCCCGCCTGCACGCCGCCGGAGCCGGCTGACGGCTATGCCATCGTTATCCCGGAAACTTTCCAGGCGAACAGCCCGCAGGCAATCGCGGTTACGCTCTTCAAGGGGGAGCAGACGGTCAACGGTGAAGTCGAGTTGACCGTTTTCCAGGGGGATGAGGACATCATCAACGTGAAAAAGGATATTTCCGGGAAAGGAACGATATCCTTCGCGGTTCCCGACGTCCCCGAAGGCGAATACGGAATCCGTATTAAAGGAAACGGCTTCGAAGACGAAGCCACCATCAAAATTGAACGCAACTTCCTTATCTTTCTGGAAACAGATAAACCCATCTACAAACCCGGTCAGACCATCCGCATGCGCGTCTTTACCCTGGACGCCGAGTTGAAACCCCTCAACGAGGGTGTCACCATAGAAGTCCAGGACGCCAAAGGTATCAAAGTATTCCGCCAGGAAACCCTGACCGATGATTACGGTATGGTTAACCTTTCCCTGCCGCTATCCACCGAGCCGAATCTCGGGGTGTGGAAAATAACGGCGGAATCATCCAAGGGCAACACGGAACTCGATGTGAGGGTAGAGGAATACGTCCTGCCCAAGTACGAAGTTAAAATAGACCTGCCGAAACAGTGGTATATGGTGGATGAAGAGATTTCCGGGGTAATCACCTCGGAGTACAGCTTCGGCAAACCCGTCGTCGGCGACCTTGAAATCAGGGCTTCCCGCTACGTAGGTGTCTGGGAAGAATACGCTACCTATAATGTAGCCATCGACGGCGAAGCCGAGTTCACCATACCCGGCCCCGGTTATCTGGCCGGT
>JASFHJ010000016.1:0-12783 GCA_050123255.1 Dehalococcoidia bacterium | reverse complement strand
CATCATTGTGTATCCCACTCTGCATTATCAGAACGGCGGTATCAAGATTGATACGGAAGGGGCTACCAGCGTACCCGGGCTATTCGCTGCCGGCGAGTGTACCGGGGGCGTTCACGGGAGAAACCGGCTTATCGGTAATTCTACGCTCGATTTGTTCGTTTTCGGGCGACGGGCCGGTCGGGCGGCGGGTCAATACTCCCGGGAAGTAAAGCGGGGCAGCCCGACCCTGGAACACGTACAGCGCTGGCAGCATGAGCTTCAGCGCGCCGGTATTTCCCGGCAGCGCCCGGTATCGCCGCGGCTTTTGCCCGATTATGTCCGGCGTACCCATACCCATGCCAGGCCGTTCGTTAGCGAGCATCCGTTATAGAAGGAATAAAAAATGCCTTTACCGGTACAGAGAAATATAGACGAGATTGAAGCGGTACTGAACGACATTCTCAACACCCCCTGTCCTCCGGTAGGCCGCTGCCGGATGCTGTCCAGCGGCTTCGGTCCCGCCCATTCTCTGAACATAGATGAAGATATCAGCGGTCATAAAGAATGTCTGGGTTGCGGTAACTGCGTGGATATATGCCCGTTCCTGACCCGCGAGCCTTCCCGCCGCAGCAAGACGGAACAGCGTACCTCCATGGCTCTGGAAAGCATCGTCGGGGAGGATTGCGATTTATGCAATGCCTGCGTGCTTGTCTGTCCGCAGGTGGATACGACCATCAAGAACTACATCGTCAATCACCGTATGGCGGAGGTAATGTCCCGGCTGGAACAGCGTATCGGCGATGACGAGGAATTTGATCTGGACCTTTTCCTGGAGGAGGCTATCGGCCAGGACTGATGATTGGATATCATGGATTTTGAACTATCCGAAGAACTGAAGATGATACAAAGTCTCGTCCGGGATTTTGTCACCGAGCGGTTGAAACCGCTGGAGAGAGACATCCTGGGGAGAGCGGCGGATTTGAGCGATGCCCGGATGTATCTGCCGCCGGAAAAGGAAACTGAACTAATCGGGCTGGTTAAAGAAATGGGACTCTGGGGCGTCGGTGTTCCCCAGGAACTCGGCGGCCCCGGTCTGGATACTCTGGGTGTTTGCCTGGTTGAGGAAGAGCTTGCCCAGACGGTCGTGCCGTTTAATTTCGGCGACGTTTCCCCTCTTCTCTTTGAAGGGACCGAAGACCAGAGGGAGAAATATCTGAAATCGGTTCTGGACGGGAAAAAGCGGTCGCTGATGGCTCTGCTGGAACCCGGAATCGGTGCCGATATTACCGGCATGAAGACACAGGCAAGGAAGAACGCCAACGCCTACGTGCTCAACGGCAGAAAAATCTCGTATTCCCGCATTGGTGACGATTATTTTGCCATTGTATTTGCCCGTAACGGCGGAAAGCCGGGTGAGGTCACCTGCTTTCTGGTGGATAAGGATACCGCCGGTTTCAACGTTTCCGGTGGTGATGAGAAATCCGGGTGGCTGGCTTCCGTCCGTGATCCCCTATCGCTGGTCTTCGATAAGTGCCGCGTACTCGGTGAAAATATCCTCGGAGAAGTCGGCAAAGCCTTTCATCTGGGTAAAAAGTGGCTGCAGAAAAGGAGAGTGGTCAGGGGAGCCAGGTCGGTGGGGATTGCCCGCCGGCTGCTTGATGAAGCCTGCGTTCAGGCGGAATCAGCCGAATCGTTCGGGCGTCCTGTTAACCAGCGTACCGGAATCCAGGCGGCTCTGGCTGATATTGGAATGTATGTTCACGCCGCCAGGCTGATGGTCTACGAGGCTGCCGGCAAAGCCGATAAAAATTTGCCGATATGGCGTGAAGCCGCTATGGTCAAGCTGTACACCACGCAGACTATCCACACCATAGCCGATAGACTGGCTCACATCTTCAACGGGCCGCCGTATATCGACGGATTGTTCATGCAAAGACTGTGCCAGCGCGCTCTGGTTACCAGCAGCAGCGATTTAGCTCTGGCTCTGCAGAGAAATATTATCGCCCGGGATATTCTAAAGGGCAGGCAAATATAACCGGGACTTTTCTTGAAGGATAATCGGTTAATGAACCGTTATGATTTCATTGTAATCGGCAGCGGTATCGGCGGACTCTATACGGCTCTGCTGGCCAAGGAGCTGGGTAGTGTGCTGGTTATTACCAAGGGTAGTATCGACGACTGCAATACCCGGTACGCCCAGGGCGGTATCGCCGCGGCTATCAGCAAGTACGATTCACCGGAGCTTCATACCGAAGATACTCTGAAAGCCGGCGCCGGACTAAACGACAAAGAAACGGTGGATATCCTCACCCGTGAAGCGCCGGCGCGTATCGCCGACCTTGTGAATTACCGGGTACCCTTTGATACTATCGATGGTGAAATTACCCTCACCCTCGAGGCGGCACACAGCGTTCCGCGTGTTCTACATGCCGGTGGCGACGCTACCGGGGAACATATCGAGGTAACGCTGAGCGGTTCGGTCCGCGCTAGCGCTATTACCGTTTTTGAAGAATTCATGGCTACCGAAATCCTGGTGGAAAAGGGCAGGGTTGCCGGTATAAAAGTGCTCGACTGCCGGACCGGCACCATCGAAGAGTTCGAGTGCCGTTTCCTCGTACTGGCTACCGGCGGCGCCGGGCAGCTGTATAAATACAATACCAATCCCGATGTTGCCACCGCGGATGGTATTCCTCTGGCGTACCATGCCGGCGCCGAGATAATCGATATGGAATTTTTCCAGTTTCACCCCACCGCATTACGGTTACCCGGTGTACCTCCTTTCCTCATCTCCGAAGCCGTGCGCGGTGAAGGCGGGGTTTTAAGGAATATCGAGGGCTATCAGTTCATGAAAGACTATCATCCCGATGGTGATATGGCGCCCCGGGATATCGTTGCGCGGAGTATACTCAACGAGATACACAAGACGGGGACCGACAAGGTGTTCCTCGATTCCACCCATTTACCGGCTACTTCTCTCACCACTCGATTCCCCCAGATTTACCGCTTTTGCCTTGACCACGGCCTGGATATCACCAGAGACCGGATACCGGTGGCCCCGGCCGCGCATTACATGATCGGCGGTGTCAGGACCAACAGCTGGGGAGAGACCAATATTGCCGGGCTGTTTGCTACCGGCGAAGTGGCCTGCACCGGCGTTCACGGCGCTAACCGTCTTGCCTCTAATTCACTGTTGGAGGCAATAGTCTTCAGTAAACGCATCATCGAGAAAGCCGCCGACAAAAGCAAACTGATAAGACCGGTTTCCAATGAAGAAAAGATAATACCCCGCTCTCTAGGTAAAAGACCGGTAAAGAAAGGACTGCCGTCGGCCAGCCTTACCGGTTTACAGCAGTTGCTCTGGGAAAAAGTCGGTATCATTCGAGACAAAGAGGGCTTGACGCAGGCCATCGATAGGCTGTCTGCCTGGCAGCAATCATTACCCGCCCCCGCCGATCCGGCGTCCCGCGAACTGCACAACCTGATTTTCACCGGCAGACTGATGACCGAGGCGGCCTACATCCGGGAAGAGAGCCGCGGCGCTCATTACCGCTCTGATTTCCCGGAAACCTCTCCGCAGTGGCAGACTCATATCGTCTGGAAGAAGTAGATACAATGCAATCTTTCAGATGGTATTGACATTATCAGATTGTCATAATATAATAAAAGATACTATTACATTCAGGAAAAAATTGATGGCTTACATTAATTACCGAATTGTATCTGGTTTGTTATTTGACTCCGGCACTACCACGCCCGGGAGGGCTCAGGGTGTCTCCGGTGCGGAGATAGCTGTTGCGTAACGGCATTATATAGGCACTCTTTGAGCCCGGGATATTTTCCCCGGGCTTTTTCTTTATATAGGGATGATTATTTGAAAATGGGAGCCTCCATGCGTGATAATATAGGGTAGCCAAAAATATATATATAGGTGAGGAGTTCCGGTTTTGGCAAAGAAGAAAAAGACAGAAAAAGCACCGCGTCAATACACCAAACGCCAGCTTTCTAATATTCAACGTCATAAGAGGCGCCAGAATATTATCCTGTACGGCGGTATCGGTATCATAGCTCTGGTAGTCATAATCGTTCTGGTGGGATTGTATATCGGCGAAATCCGCCCGTACCAGCAGACGGCTCTAAAGGTATATGACCGGGAATTTAACGTGCGGTACTACATCGATGCCGCCAGGTTCGGTATTGAACTGTATCCACAGGAATACCGGACTCAGGTTGTCGATACGGTGATACAGAGTCTTCCGAGCGTGGTTGAAAGAACCGAGTTGATACGGCGTGCCGCCGAAGAACTGGGGATTACCGTTGATGACGACGAGGTGAAGGCGGACCTTGAAGAATCGGGATATTCCGTGAATGACGCCAGTATCGACCTTGCCCGTACCGATTTGATGCGCGAACGGCTGCTCGATGAGCATTTCAGTCAGGAAATTCCGGAGAATGCCGACCAGGTAAATATCAAGGTGATGTTTTTAGAAAGTGAAGAACAGGTGGATGACGTTAAAGTCAAGCTGTCAGCCGGTGATAATTTCACCGAACTGGCGGAAGACCTCTCTTTGCAGAGTTATTCCAAGTACAATAGCGAACCGGGGTGGCATATTGAAGAATGGCTCGATACGAATCTGGGGAGTGAAGTGCCTTTTGATTATGCCTTTAACTCCGAACCCGGGACTTTAAGTGAAGCTATATACGATGCAGACCTGGAAAAACAAATAGGTTACTGGATTATTGATGTATATGAGAGAGAGGATGCCGAACACGCCTACCTCAAGGGGATTCTGGCGGGAAATGAACAGGAAGCGGAGATGATTAAGGAGCGTTTACTCGATGGAGAGGATTTCGCGGAACTTGCCGAGGAGTTCTCGCGGGATGAGGATTCCCGTGCGCAGGGGGGTGTTCTGGGTGTAACCGCCAATGGTTCCCGGACGGATGCTATCGATGCCAATGTCTTTGCCCCGGATGCGGTAGATACGGGGCTTATCGGCCCGTTTGCCGACGATCAGGTAACGACCAAGGGCGGTTACTGGCTGATTAACGTGGTGGACAGGGAAGCCGGACGGCCTATCGGGGATGAAGATAGGAGTTTCCTGGAGAGCAACGTGTACAATGACTGGGTGGTGCGACTGTTCGAAGAAGCTGAGGAATATATCGATTCCTCTTATCTAAATCTGGATATGACTAATTTTATAAATGAAAAACTCAGGGATGAATTGTTCTGAACCGAGGTGTAAAGAATGAGCAGGCAGAGTATCGGCGTTGGTTTGATGGGTCTGGGAGTTGTCTCCGGGCAGGTGGCGCGGGTTTTGACCGAAAAGGCGGCTGACCTCGAAGAGAAGGTCGGCTGTCCCCTGGTTTTGCGTAAAATCAAGGTGCTGCCGGAAGATATGTCCCGTCCTCAGATAAAGGAAATGCCCCGGGAACTCTTTACAACCGACGACGATGAATTCTTCCAAACACCGGATATCGATATTATCGTCGAAGCCATCGGCGGCGAAAACCCGGCGCTGGAATACCACCAGAGGGCTCTCGGTTCCGGGAAACACGTTGTTACTTCCAACAAGGAGCTTATCGCCAAACACGGCATAGAGCTGCTGGCGCTGGCGCATGACAACAATGTCGGGCTGCAATTCGAAGCCAGTGTCGGCGCCGGTTTTCCGTTGATAGCGCCGTTCAAGCACGACCTGGTTGCCAATAAGATAACGGGTATATTCGCCATTATCAACGGCACCACCAACTATATACTGACGATGATGGCGAGCAAAGGCACCGATTTTGAAGCAACGCTGAAGCAGGCGCAGCAGCTGGGCTACGCCGAAGCCAAACCGGAGAACGATATCGAGGGATACGACTCCCTTTACAAGCTGGCGATACTGGCATCGCTGGCGTTCAACATGCCGATGCGTCCCCGGGACGTGTACCGTGAAGGAATTACCCGGCTGGCGCCCTGTGATTTCCGCTACGCCGAGGAATTCGGCTTTGCCATCAAGCTCCTGGCGGTCGCCAAGCAGAGTGAAAATTTGATTGAAGTCAGGGTACACCCGGTTTTTCTGCCCCGGGAGGCATTATTGGCCAAGGTCGACGGCGTATATAATGCCGTCCAGGTGGAAGGAGACCTTGCCGGCAAGGTGTTGTTCATGGGTGAAGGCGCCGGACCGCTGGCTACCAGCAGCTCGGTGGTCGCCGATGTAGTTTCCACGGCGCGTAAAATCATCCTCGGCATCGGCAGCTTGTCTACCTGGAAGGCCGCTTCCGGCAAGCGTATCAAATCCATGGAAGATATTGAAACCCAGTATTATATCAGGTTGAACGCCGCCGACCAGGCCGGCGTCCTGGCTAATATAGCCCGGGTTTTCGGCGATAACAGGATAAGCATTGCCTCGGCGATACAGCCGGAGTCCGACGAAAAAACAAAGGCCGCCGAGATTGTAATTATGACGCATACCACCCGGGAAGCGGCCATGCAGAACGCCCTGGGCGAACTGGCGAAACTCGACGTGGTAAATGAGGTCAGTAATTGTATCCGCGTCGAGGACGTTGAAGGAGGATAGAGCTGAAAAAGGGAGTATTATTTCAATATAAGGATTATCTGCCCGTAACCGATAAAACACCGCTGTTCAGCATCGGTGAAGGGGATACACCCCTCGTCAGGAGCGAAAAACTGGCGCAGAGATACGGTTGCGGTGAACTATATTTCAAACTGGAAGGCTGCCATCCCACCGGTTCTTTCAAAGACCGCGGTATGGTTGTGGCCGTAGCCAAGGCGGTCGAAGAAGGCAGCCGGGCCATAAGTTGCGCCTCCACGGGCAATACCAGCGCCTCGGCGGCGGCTTTCGCCGCTTACTGCGGGCTCGATTGCGTTATCATCATTCCCAAAGGCAATATCGCCCTCGGTAAGCTGGCGCAGGCTATCGTTCACGGAGCGAAGATAGTCGCTATCGACGGTAACTTCGACCAGGCGCTGACCATCGTGCGCAGCATCACCGAAAAGCACCCGGTAACACTCGTTAATTCTCTCAATCCTTTCCGTATCGAAGGGCAGAAAACAGCTGCCTTTGAAATCGTGGATGTACTGGGTGACACCCCGGATTACCTGTTTCTCCCGGTGGGCAACGCCGGTAACATCACCGCCTACTGGAAGGGATTTAAAGAATACTACGAAGCCGGAAAAGCCACCAGGAAACCGAAGATGTACGGGTTCCAGGCGGAAGGCGCGGCTCCTATCGTCCGCGGTCATGCCATCGAGAAGCCGGAAACGGTAGCCACGGCGATACGCATCGGTAATCCCGCCAGCTGGAAAAAGGCGGAAGCCGCCCGGGACGAATCCGGCGGCATTATCGACATGGTCAGTGACACCGAGATACTGGCTACGCAGCGTTTGATGGCTTCGGAAGCCGGTATTTTCGGCGAACCGGCATCGGCGGCTTCCCTCGCCGGACTGATAAAGCTTTATAATCAGGGCATGGATTTTTCCGGTAAAACGATTGTCTGCGTGGTTACCGGCAGCGGACTCAAGGACACCGAAATCGCGCTTAAGGATGCTCCGCCTTTCCTGGAATTGCCGGCGGACCTGGCGGCAGTTGAAAAAGCGCTGGGCTGGGGATAATCGGGATTATAAGGAGGAGGAGTATGCCGGACGAAGAAGTCATTAGAAAAGCCGTCTCCGATATTATTACAGCTATCGGGGAAGACCCGTCGCGCGAAGGACTGCGGGATACGCCGCAGCGCGTGGCGGAAATGTACTCCGAGCTTTTTCACGGTATCGATAAAGACCCCAGGGAAGAATTGGAGGTCGGTTTCGAACTGGGGCATCGTGAGATGGTAGTCCTGAAAGATATTCCCTTCTACTCCATGTGCGAGCATCACCTCCTGCCGTTTTACGGCGTGGCTCACGTGGGTTATATACCCAATGATGAGGGGCGTATCGTCGGGATAAGCAAGCTCGCCCGGGTGGTGGAGACCATCGCGCGCCGGCCCCAGGTTCAGGAAAGAATGACCACCGATATCGCGGATGCTATCGCTGATGGTATTCAGGCGGTAGGCGTAGCCGTCGTAGTACAGGCGGAACACCTCTGCATGGTCATGCGCGGTATCAAGAAACCGGGCAGTAATGTAATTACCTCCGCAATACGCGGGTCTTTTCACAGCAACCCGGCCAGTCGTGCCGAGTTTTTCTCCTTAATCCAGGGAAAATAAATAACTGAAGAGAGGTTTTACGATGACGAGTCCGAGATATCAGGGTCCGATCGAACGAAACATTGCCATGGAACTGGTGCGTGTTACCGAAGCCGCCGCCTTGATGTCCGCCCGGCATATGGGAACCGGGGATAAGAACCTGGTTGACGGAGCCGCCGTTTCAGCCATGCGACACGTCCTGGGATATATTACCATGGATGGCATCGTCGTTATCGGCGAGGGTGAGAAAGACGAGGCTCCCATGTTGTATATCGGCGAGAGTATCGGCGACGGCACGGGGCTGAAAGTCGATATCGCCGTCGACCCCATTGACGGCACGACGTCGGTAGCCAGGGGTTTGCCGGGGGCGATATCCACGGTAGCGCTGGCGGCCCGCGGTATGATGCACTGCCCCCGCGACTTTGTTTACATGAACAAGATAGCCACCGGACGGGAGGCTAGAAACGTCATAGACATCACCGCGTCCGTAGCTACCAACCTGAAGAACGTAGCAAAGGCAAAAGATAGAGATATATCCGAAATTACGGTGGTCGTGCTGGACCGCCCCCGCCACGAGCAACTTTTAACGGAAATCAGGGAGGCCGGCGCCCGGGTGAAGCTAATTTCCGATGGTGATGTCGGCGCCTGCATCGAGGCAGCTTTACCGGATAGGGAAGTGGATGTATATATGGGTATCGGGGGAACGACAGAAGGCGTACTTGCCGCGGCGGCTTTACGCTGTATCAGGGGCGGTATCCAGTGCCAGGCCTGGCCGAGGACTGAGGAAGAAAGAGCGGCGGCCGAAGCTAAGGGTGTTGATGTTAACAGGGTTTATACCACCGATGACATGATAGGTGGTGAGGATGTCTTTTTCGCCGCCACCGGCGTCAGCAGCGGAGAACTGCTCAAGGGGGTCAGGTATTACAGCGGAGGCGCCCAGACACAGTCGCTGGTGATGCGCTGCCGCTCCGGGACCACCCGCTGGATTAATACTTTCCACAATTTCCGTGTACTGGATAAAATAGCCGACGCCAGTGAGTCGGAGTAATGGCCGTAAAAGCCCGCGCCGAGTTCTTCTGCTGATTAGTGTAAGTAATTACCGGAGTGATGTGGGTAAAAGAAGGTTGTATTAAACATCGAAAGCAGGATGTTTAAGAGGGGCGTCAGCCCCTCTTTTCCTTAACGGACGGGCAGGGTAGGCAGTAATACTAAATATCCAGGTTGGCTGTCAGAGCGTGAGCCTGGATGAAGGCTTTCCGGGGCGGTACTTCGCCGCCCATGAGAATCTCGAATATCTCGTCGGCTTTGGCCGCATCCTCGATATTCACCTCGAGAATCGTGCGCGTGGCGGGATTCATCGTGGTTTCCCAGAGCTGCTCGGGGGTCATTTCTCCCAGACCTTTGTAGCGTTGTAATTCCGTCTTGCGGCCGGTGGTTTCTTTCAGGGCATCGTCCTTTTCTTGTTCGGAATAAACCCACTTTATGTTACTGCCGTTCTTAATGCGGTAAAGCGGCGGCTGGGCTATATAAAGGTGTGTCTGGCTGATGAGCTCCGGCATGTGGCGGAAAAAGAAGGTAAGCAGCAGAGTGCGGATATGCGAGCCGTCCACGTCGGCGTCCGTCATCAGGATTACCCGGTTATACCGCAGCCGGGAAATATCGAACTCTTCGTCGATGTTGGTGCCCAGTGCCGTAATCATGGTGCGGATTTCGGCATTTGCCAGCATCTTGTCCATGGGGGCTTTCTCTACGTTGAGTATCTTGCCCCGCAGCGGCAGAATCGCCTGGAAGCGACGGTTCCGGCCTTCCTTGGCTGAACCGCCGGCCGAGGGACCCTCGACAAGATACAACTCGCATTGCTCGGGGTCTCTCTCCGAGCAGTCGGCGAGTCTTCCCGGCAGCGTTCCCGTTTCCAGTCCGCTCTTCCGGATAATGAGGTCACGGGCTTTCCGGGCGGCTTCCCTGGCTTTAGCGGCGGTGAGGCATTTTTCGAGTATTTTCTTGGCGTCCTCGGGGTGCTCTTCGAGGTGAAGGGCCAGTCCTTCGTTGACGGCAACCTCTACCTGGCTTTTCATCTCGATATTGCCCAGTTTGCCCTTGGTCTGGCCTTCAAACTGGGGCTCGGACAGCTTGACGCTGATGATTGCCGTCAGCCCTTCCCGCACGTCGTCGCCGGTAAGATTGGGGTCGTCCTCTTTAACCAGCTTGTTCTTCTTGGCATAATCGTTGAGCGCCCGCGTCAGCGCCGAGCGGAACCCGGTCATGTGGGTGCCGCCGTCGACCGTGTTAACGCAGTTGGCGAAGCTGTACGCCGACTCGTTAAAGCCGTCGTTATACTGCATGGCGACTTCTATCTGGGTGCTGTTGACGGTCTTGGATATATAAATGGGAATCTGGTGACGCACGGTACGGTTCCGGTTGAGGTGGCGGACGAAGCCGGTAATGCCGCCCTCGAAGTAGAACGTCTTTTCCGCGTCGGTTATCTCGTCGCGGAGGGATATTTCCACGCCTTTATTAAGATACGCCATCTCGCGCAGGCGTTCGGCGATTACATTGAAATCGTATTTAATCTCGCTGAATATCTCGGAATCGGGCAGGAAAGTGGTGGTACTGCCGGTCTCGTTTGTCTTGCCGGTAACCTCCAGGGGACCCTGGACAACACCGCGCCGGTACTCTTGGTGGTGTATCTTGTCGTCGCGTCTGATATCGACATAGCACCATTCGGACAGCGCGTTGACCACCGAAGCGCCGACGCCGTGTAGTCCGCCGGATACAACATAGGTCTTGCCGCCGAATTTAGCCCCGGCGTGGAGTACCGTCATGACCGTTTCCAGGGCGGATACCTTGGTGGAGGGGTGAATATCCACGGGTATACCGCGGCCGTTATCCGTAACGCTGACCGAATTATCCTCCCTGATAATGACGAGAATTTTATCACAGCATCCCGCCATGGCTTCATCGATGCTGTTATAGGCAATCTCGTATATCAGGTGGTGCAGGCCGCGCTGGTCGGTACTGCCGATGTACATGCCGGGCCGGCGGCGTACGGCTTCACGGCCGCCCAGTACCTGGATATCTTGAGCGGTGTAGTCGTTATTACCGTTATTTTTAGCTTTTTTCGCCATAATATTCCTTAATTTACGGGTTCACGGGTGCGAAATCGCAGGAGGTATAAAAAACGCGGAAATTGCTGAGGGCAACGGAGCAGTTACCGCAGCCACAAGCTGACCAATCAAGGGCTTGCCGGATATATAAAAATCTGCCCATCAACCTAGTGTAATTCTAGCATAAATCAGCCTTGAAGTAAAGGTAAAATGTCGTCATACAGCCAGGCGAAAGTACCTGGTAATATCTCTATATTGAGGTAATTTCAGTGAAGTCCCGCAGTTCCCTGAAATCAATCAAACCGCTCTCGGCGATGTTTTCTATCTCAACTCCCGCTTCGACGGCAGCCGCTACCGGATTCAGTCCTCCCAGCTGCACCACGCCGACGCGGTTCATCGCCACGGGAATCTGGTAGAGCGATTCGCTGGTATTGCCCAGGGGATAGACACCGCCGATGCCCGCTTCTTTGAGCACCGCCAGCCTTGCTTCGACGACGTCTCTGGCGGGGGCGGGGATGGTACGGAAAACGCCCAGGATTTTACCCTCGCCCGTCTTGGCTGCTTCGCCCACGCTCGTCATACCGGCGCGGATATACTGCTCGGAGGGGTCGAGAGACGTACCGGAGTAGTCGATTATCGCTACGAAGCGCCGCGGCAGGAAGTGCCTTATCTCCAGTATGCCGCCGAAGCGGAATTCGGTAGGGATCCCGGCTTTCAGAAGAACGCCGTTTATCGAAGCGCTGCAAACGGTAGCCAGCCCTATCTTACCTTCCGGAACGACCACCGAGCCCAGGCTTTCCCCTTCTTCAGCCGTAGCCACCAGCCGGCTGACACACAGCCCGGCTTTAAAAACATCCTTCATGGCCGCCAGGGCTTTCTTGAACCTGTCTCTGGTAATCAATGATGTGTTTATCGCCAGCTGCCCGGTACGTTTCTCGGGATTGAAGGTGGTCTGGTAGGCCATCAGTTCCAGTTTTTCCCGCACGAAGCCCAGGTGCTGAGGCGCCAGCGCTTCCTTCACTTCCTGCCGGCCCAGGGCGGTAATCATCCTGCCGTCGCGACCGCCCGGTTCGGTGTAGCCCCTTTCGTCGGATATCTTCAGGTGGTATCTTACGGCTCTCTCGCTGAGGAAAATACCGTCGTGCTCCAGTCGTCGCGCAATAGTAATCGAGCCCAGCGGCTCCGAGGATTCGCTGAGGATTTTAAGGATAGCTATAAGCTTGTTTTCCGCGTCCGAACCGACGGCTGGCTGGTCCATCTGCAGCTAATTTACTCCCCTGCATTAATCTTGACGTAATTATACCACGTGATTTTAAAAATCGAAATGTAGAAATGCCGGTGCGATGCAGGAAGTTAACCCTGGGTATACCGGTTGGTAATGGGCAGTCTTCTATCCCTGCCGAAAGCCCGGGGGGTGATTTTTATCCCGGGCGGCGCCTGCCGTCGCTTGTACTCGCTGATGTCTACCAGCCGGGCGACGCGCTTGACGACCGCTTCGTCATTGCCGGCGGCGATTATT
>JASFHJ010000015.1:0-13352 GCA_050123255.1 Dehalococcoidia bacterium | reverse complement strand
CTTTCTCTTCGGCGGGGCTGCCACCGTTCTGGCGATAATCCTGGATAAATTCAGACCCTACCGTCCCTATTCCACCGAAAAACCCGTTGAAGAAAGCCCGGAACTGGAGGAGGAAATCGTCAGGAGACTGAAAGAACAATCTTCTTTCGTCTACTGGGATTCCCAGAATCCACTTTATGTTTCGTTAATAACTATCGGGCTGCCTGTGGTTATGTTCGTTATTTCCGCCATTACCTGGTTCGTTACCCCGTGGGCAGCCGTGGTGACATTTTTCGTCGGTGTTATGCTGATTATCCCCAACGGCGGTCAGCGCACCATGGTCACCCGCGACCGGATAATTATCCGCTGGGGCATCGTGGGAATCCGGGTTCTCAGGCTACCGACATCGGAGATAACCGGCGCCGAACTGCATAAATTCGCCCCGCTCAAGGATTTCGGCGGTTACGGGATAAGGATAAACCGGGAGATGACGGCTTATTACCTGAGGGGGAACCGCGGCGTGAAAATCACCAGAAAAAAGGGCAAGCCGATACTCATCGGTTCCGACCGTCCCGAAGCGCTGAATACGGTAATCCGGGGGATTATCGGGGCGTAACTATAGATAATTATTGCATCTTGAAGGGAAGAAGTCATGGGAGATGAATTTGAAGTACTGGTGGATATGTTGCCTTTTCTGATTCCGCTGATTATAGTGGAACTGGCCCTGCTCATCTTCGCCCTGGTGGACCTGCTGAAACGTACCCACATGAGCAGTAACGCCCGCATAATCTGGGCGCTGGTGATTATCTTTATCAACCTAATCGGGCCTATTATCTACTTTATCTTCGGACGCAAGGAGTATCCCGTTGACGGCAATCAGGACTGAAAATCTTTCCAAGCACTACGGGAAAATAATAGCCCTGGATAACCTCAACCTGGAGGTGCCGGATAACGCGGTCTTCGGATTCCTCGGTCCCAACGGCGCCGGTAAAACGACCACGGTAAAGTTACTTACCGGATTTTCCCGCCCTACTTCCGGTACAGCCTGGGTGGCCGATGAAAAGGTCGGCGACGGTAATCTGGCGTTGCAGTCGAAGACCGGATTATTGCCCGACGTACCATCGTTTTACACCTGGATGTCGGGGCGGGAATTCCTCCACATGGTCGGCGAGCTGCATGAGCTATCCCGTAACGAAATCCGCCGGCGTGCCGGCGAATTGCTGGACATGGTGGAACTCACCAAAGCCGCTAACCGGCGTATCGGCGGGTATTCACGCGGCATGCGGCAGCGCCTCGGCATAGCCCAGGCGTTGATGAACCGCCCCCGCGTGTTGTTCATGGACGAACCGACTTCGGCTCTCGACCCCATAGGAAGGCGCGAGGTGCTGGAACTGATAACCCGACTCCGGGAGTCCGCCACCATATTCATGTCGACCCATATCCTCTCCGATGTGGAAAGGGTCTGTGATACGGTGGGCGTGGTGAATAACGGGCGCCTGGTAACGGTATCGTCCATCGAGGACCTGCGCCGGAAATACGCTCGCTCCTACTTCGAGATCGAGTTCATGGAAGACGCGTCGGCCTTCGCCGAGTCCCTGAAAAGTATAGACTGGCTGACGTCCCCGATGATGGTCTACGAAGGCGGAACGCCGGTAATGCGGGTCGGCGCCGTGGATATCGAAAAAGCACGTCAGGGACTCCCCCGGCTCATCGGTGAAAGCGGTCTGACGCTGACGCGATACGAGCTTGTACTGCCGGACCTGGAAGAGATTTTCATGAAAATCATGGAAGGCGGGGACAACGAGTGAAGGGCTTGAGACCGCTGCTGAAAAAAGAGCTGAAAGAGCAGTTTAAAACCTACCGGTGGCTGATTGTCGGGGGGATTTTCCTGCTTTTCGGGATTACCACGCCGTTGATGTATAAATATCTGCCCGAGATACTGGAGTTCGCCGGAGAACAGCTGACGATAATCGAGATACCCCGACCCACCGCTTTCCAGTCCCTGTCCGAATATACCGGTACCATCGGGCAGATAGGCGTCCTGGTGGCGGTACTGGTCGCCATGGGCAGCATCGCCAACGAACTCCGTCACGGCACGGCGATGATAACTCTGAGCAAACCCGTCAGCCGGCTGGCTTTCGTTTCCGCCAAGCTGATAGCCGTAAGTATTACGTTCCTCGGCTCGATGGTTCTGGCATCGATATTCTGCTTCGCTTATACCGTCTGGCTGATTGAATCCGCCGACGTTATGGCATTTATCGGAGTCAACCTGCTCTTGGGTTTGTTCCTGATATTCTGCCTGGCTTTAACGCTGCTGTTCTCCAGCTTTTTCAAGAGTTCGCTGGCGGCCGGCGGCATTTCCCTGGCGATAATCGTCGCCCAGGCAGGAATTTCGGTTCTGCCCCGGTTCGGCGATTATATGCCGGGCAGCCTGCTTAACTGGGGCACGGAATTATTGAGCGGCAGCGGCGAAAGCTACTGGTGGGCGCTGGGAATCACGGTAGCCGTTATAGTATTTTGTGTCTATTTCGCCCAGCATACCCTGCAGCACAAGGATTTCTAGCTGTTTTATTATAAGTACTGCTTTACTAGTCGAAACCGTACCAGGTAACCACCTTATCCATTGGCTCCCGTTCGGTCCGGCGTTCGGTGACGGGATCATCCCAGTCAGGGTAGCCGATAGCAATACCCAGGGCGATGAGCTTGGTTTCCGGCACCTTGACGACTTTACGGATAATATCCGGGTAGACCACCGCCTGCGCCTGGGCAATCGTTCCCAGTCCCCGGTCGGTCGCCAGCAGCATCAGGTTCTGTACCGCCGAACCGGAATCATACATCGACCACACGTTAATACCCTTCGACTGCCGAAGGATGGACTTACCGACCAGCAGATAGATACAGGTGGTCGCCCCGTAATGCCTGAAGTTCAGCAGTGTACGCTCCTCCATTTCATCCCGGGTCATTTCCTTCCTGTCCCTGGGAGCCAGGGCCCGGATGCGCGCCATGTAAGGCTCGGGAAACTCGTACGGGCGGTCGACCTCGCTTTGCGGGTCCTGCATTCCCCTGGCCACGAAGCCGTCCTGTATCTCTTTCAGGGGCTGGCCGGACACCACCATGAATTCCCACGGCTGGGTATTCGCCCAGGAGGGAGCGCGTAAAGCCTGTTCGATGATATTATACAGAATATCCTCAGGTACGGGGTCGGGCTTGAAAGCCCGGACGCTTTTTCTTTGCTTAATCGCTTCGGATACTTCCATGTATCTTCTCCTCATCGCGTTTCGGTTATATACCGATATATCATTATGATACTTCACGAACGATGAGGTGTCAAAAAACCTGCCGTATTGACACTCACAGCAATGTATTGTATCATGGGAAATCTGTTTGCGTTTCTTCCGGGGACTGTCTCTGTCCTTATTCTCAGGCCCAGCATAGAACTCCACATGGAAAACACAGGACTGTATCATGGCGCACACCGAAGACAATAATAAACCCAAACCACTGACGCAACGAGACTGGACGCAGGGTTCCATTTTTCATAACCTGCTGCTGCTGTCCTGGCCGATGGTGCTGCTGGAAAGCATGTTCATGGTCAGCCAGCTGGTGGATATGATATGGATAGGCAGGTTGGGACCCGATGCCATCGCCGGGGTGGGAATAGCCAGTATCATTGTCATGCTGATAATGTCGATGGATTTCGGATTGATCGTGGGAGTACGGGCAATGGTGGCGCGTTTCGTAGGAGCCAATGATATTCCCGGAGCCAACCACATAGCCGCCCAGGCAATAATCATGGGAGTTGTCTGGGGCGGAATGATGATGATGGTGGGTTTGTTCGCCGGCGAAGCTATCACTCAACTTTTCGGGCTGGAAGAAGCCGTCATCGAAGAGAGCATAGCTTACCTCCGGGTAATGTTCTACGGCTGGATAGCCCTAGATATTAACATATTGACACTTTATATTATCCAGTCGGCGGGTGATACCATCAGGCCGATGTGGATAGAAGCGTTTTCCCGGCTACTCCACGTAACCCTATGTCCTTTACTGGTGCTGGGGATATGGATATTTCCGCAAATAGGAGTCAAAGGCGCGGCTTTAAGCAATGTCATCGCCGAGATAGTGGGAATGGCTATAGCGCTATGGCTGCTTTTCAGCGGACGTACCCGGCTAAAAATATCCCGCAAAGACTTCAAACCGGAATTAGGGATCATCTGGCGTATAATCAAGATAGGTTTTCCAGCGCTGGTGATGAACGCCCAGCGCTCTCTAGGTAACTTTATGCTGACATACCTGGTGGCACCATTTGGCACCCTGCCAGTGGCCGCTCACAGCTTGGTGACCCGGGTGCAAATGTTCGTTTTCCTGCCCGGTATGGGTCTGGGCATGGGCGCCGGGGTACTGGTGGGGCAAAACCTGGGTGCGGGACAACCGGACAGGGCTGAGAGAAGCGTATGGCTGGCGGTAGCCCTACTTCAGGGGCTGATGATAGTTGTCTGCCTGGCGCTGCTTATCTGGGCGGAGGGTATCATCGGGATATTCACGCAGGACCCCGAACTGATCGAAATCGGCGCTGCTTTCACCAGGATAGGCACGGCCGGATTCATCGTGGTGGCTTTCGTTTCGATTCTTCAGAATGCCATCGCCGGTGCCGGTGATACCGTGCCAAATATGATCATCAGCCTGGGTGCAATATGGTTGATAGTGCTTCCGCTATCTTACTTACTATCGAAATATACGTCGCTGGAAGTATACGGAATCAGGTGGGGTATCGCCATCGGGACGATTTCCAGCGCCATCGTCTATGCTATTTATTTCAAACTGGGCAGATGGAAACACAAGAAGGTTTAGTCCTTCTGGGTGCCGTCGGCGTCGATGAATACCATCTTGTCCCGGAGTTCCTCGGCAACCAGCTTCTTCAGAGACTTCTCGGTAAGCTTGGAGGCGTACTGGCACTGGATAAAGAGGAAAGGCCGCGTAACCTCAAGAACCCGGAACGGGGCATGAACGAATTTCTCCGGGACATATATCATCGTGGACTCGGTAATGATGTGACTTTCCATTTCCGGGCCCATGCACATTTCCATTTTAGCGCCCAGGTCCCTGGGATTATCCATATCCGTGCCCAGAGCCACCAGCAGTTCCGGGTCGTCGTGAATGTGTGGGCCGTGTCCCGCCATTTTCGTGGCTTCCTGGCCCATGACCATCACGGAGAAGTATTTACTCCCCTCGATGATATCGGCGTCGGTGAAAGCCACCATGGACTTCATCCTCCCGAAACCCTTTTCACGCTGTTCCCTGGGAAGCTCGTTTAGAAAATATTTACTGTATTTCATTTCTGCCATTGTATATCCACTCCTTAACCAAGCTGATTCTAAAAAAACACGAACGGGGACGGCATCGGACTTCCCCGGTAATATCGGTAAGAAATCATGTTTGTGGATTAACCTAGACTTTCTCGATGGCTTTAGCCGGGCACCACCATTCGTGGGACTGGCAGGTACCGCATTCGGTACACCTGTCCTGGTCGATACGCACTACGTATAAAACGAGACCGTCCGGTTCGGTAACCTTCTCATCTACGACAATAGCATTATCCGGGCAATCGACGACGCAGAGTCCGCATTTCAAGCACTTTTCTGTGTTTATCCTGTAAGCCACTTTGTCCTCCGTATGTCTGTAATAATATCGGTTTCGATTGGACTTCAATCCGGGCTGCCGTATCCCTCGTCGGGCCACATCGACCAGTCCATACTTTCGCGTATGTCTTTCGGTAAAAGCTGGCGGTAGGATTTCTCGGTATGATCCGGCCCCTGGTTGACCTCGATGAATATCCAGGGCCGGGTGGTCTTCAGCGGTCGCCAGGGAGCGTGGATAAAGTTGGGCGGGATAAAGATACAACAGGTACGCGTGATAACGTGCCTTTCCATCTCCGGCCCCATGTACATCTCCACTTCGGCGCCAAGGTCCATGGGGTCGTCGGGATTGGTGCCGATGTGGAACAGCAGCTCGGCATCCCGGTGAATGTGCGGCGGATGCCCGCCCATCGGTCGGTCGCCGAGAGGGGCGGCAAAATCGGGCATCATCCAGTGAATCAGATAGAAATGACTCCCCTCCATAATGCTGCGCTCCATACGCGCCATCACGGGGCGACGCTCTTTGGGAAACCAGGCCGGATCATATTCCACGAAGTATTTATCATATTTGGTTTCGGGCATAATAGCCTCCTGAAAATAGCGTTTGCCAAATGTTATACCAGTAACGACACCCGTGTCAAAAAGCGGAGGTATTCTTGACAAGGAGACGCAGATTATCTATCCTGCTTGATAGATTAACGCTCCGGATTATTACATTGACCGAACCAAAAGAAGTTTACCGGCTGGACATACCCCCCGATTTCGAGATACCACCGGGATTCAGTTTACCGACATTTCACGGCGCCCGGGAACGCCTTGATGCCGTAACCGATGAAATGATGGAAAAGGTACGCCGTATCGCCTGTCCGAAGGCTGTGTACACCACCGCCGGGGTAAGTTGCGAAGGTAGAGACCACGTTGAAATCGATGGCATCAGATTCACCAGCCGCATTTTGAATAAAAAGATATGCCATCTCGAGACAGTGTATCCGTTCATCACGACCGTCGGTAAAGAACTCGATGAGCTGAAAGCCCCACCCCGCGAGATTTGGCAGTCATTCGTCCTCGATTCTCTGAAAACGCTGATGCTCATTTCCGCCGTCCAGTACGTTACCGACCACATAAAAGAGGAGTTCGGTTTGTCCGAAGTTGCCCAGATGAATCCCGGCGAACTCAAGGACTGGCCTATCGAACAGCAGGTTCCCTTTTTCCGGCTTTTCGATGGGAAGGAGAAAGCCATCGGAGTTTCCGTAAGTAAAGGCGGCGCCATGCGTCCCTTAAAATCGCGCTCGGGGATAATATTCCCGGATGATACCGGGTTCATCAGCTGCCGGTGCTGTCCCCGGGAAAACTGCCCGGGGAGAAGGGCTCCTTACGATACCGGACTGGTTGAAGAACTGATGAAGTAAACAGCTTCATGGTTGAGGTGAAGTTACATGGGTATCACCGTCCGAAATTATAACCGCGAAAACGACTACGAACGGGTCGGGCGTTTTCTCACGGATACGTACCGGCCGGGCAAGCAGCATGCCAACTGGTTTCTTTCCCGCTGGGAGTACATGCACTTTCATCCCTTGCTGGATACCGCCGCCCTGCCGCGTATCGGCATCTGGGAAGACGACGGTTCTATCGTCGGCGTGGTGAACTTCGAGCATAAGCTGGGACCTACCTAGGCACTCGTCGGCAGCGAATACCCTATTTACCTTGCTATGGGTTTTAAAGTGCTATACCATATCGATCTCCGGGTTAAAGAAATCGATTCTCAGGTACTGACTCTGCCGCACTAGAACAGTGAACTCATCCCGCCACGCTGTTGACGGCGGTGGGAATCAACTCCGAAAGCGCCGGGTGAATATGGATACCCTCGTTTAGCTCGTCCACGTCTCCGCCGGACGTCATGGCGTTGACCGCTTCCTGGATAAGTTCCGGGGCGCTGGGACCGATGATGTGAACACCCAGGATATTTTCGGTCTCCTTCTCGATAATAACCTTAACAAAGCCTTCCGTTTCCATGATAGCCTCACCCTTGGCTATCTCGTAATATTTCGTAGTACCCGTAAGAACATCGTGTTCTTTCCGGGCTTCCTCTTCCCGCAAACCGACCGAAGCTATCTGGGGATGTGAATAAACCGCATGAGGTACCGCCGCGTAATCGACCGCCATATCGGTATCGTGCAAGAGGTTAGCCGCCACGATAGCCGCCTCACGGTTAGCCATGTGGGTAAACATCTGCCTTCCGTTGGCATCGCCCACCGCAAAGATGTTTTTCCGGTTCGTCTCCATCCGTTCATTGACCCGGATAAAACCGCGTTCGTCCATATCCACGCCCGTCTTTTCAACACGCAGGGTATCGGCGTTGAAACGCCGCCCCACCGCCAGCATAATCTGTTCGGTCGTGTACACCGCCTTCTTTCCTCCGGCATCCAGCGCCGTTACCTTTACGCCGTCCCGGCTCTCTTCCACGCTTTCCACACGGGCGCCGGTATATACCGCCATACGCTCTTTCAGCTTCTTCTCCAGCAGCTCCGCTATTTCCGGTTCCTCCGACAGGACCAGGCGGTCGGCCATTTCCAGTATGGCTACCTTCGTTCCCATGGCAGCGAAAAAATGCCCGAATTCCACGGCGATATAGCCCCCGCCGATGATTATCAGGCTTGACGGCTTTTCCTTCAGCTCCAGCACCGACTCATTGGTAAGGTAGTCAACCGTATCCAGACCTTCGACGGGAGGGATGAAGGTGCGCGAACCCGAAGCAATCACAATCTTTTCCGCCGTAATTTCCTCCCCTTTTACCTCAAGGGCGTAATCGCCCGTAAAATGTCCTTCACCCTCGTAGAAATCCAGGTTATCTTTGCCGTCGATTCCTTCCCGGATATGCTGTTGACTTTCCCGTCGGGAACGGCGCATCCGGTTCATAATGGCAGGAAAATCTATTTCCCGGATATCAGCGGTAACTCCCATCTTCCCGGCTTGTTGAATGTCAACAATTCTATCCGCAACGGATATAAGCATCTTCGACGGGATGCAGCCCCAGTTCAAACAGGTACCGCCCACCAGCGGCCCTTTATCAATCATCGCCGTTTTCAGTCCGTGTTCCGTGGCTTCGTCCGCGATAATCGCCCCGCATCCGGAACCGATAACCATAATGTCGTATTTCTTCATTGGCCTGCCTCCGTATCTAACCTGATTGTAACAGAGGTCCGCCAGGAAATACACCGCCGGAGTTACTTTGAACAATGATTTGTGTTACGCTTTACTGATTGAGGTATAATAAGGACAGATGCGCTTAGAAGCACCTCATGAAAAACGAATATCCGATTTTCATCCCCAACGAGAACAGTTCCTGGAGGAGGCACTCCGGGGACTTACCAAAACGCCCAAGGAACTCCCTACCAAGTACCTCTATGACGAACACGGGTCGGAGCTCTACGAACGAATCTGCTCGCTGAAAGAGTACTATATCCCCCGACTCGAAATCCGGATAATGGAGCATCATATCCGGGAAATCGTCGGGCTCCTGGATACCGACGCCAACCTGATCGAGTTCGGCTGCGGCAGTTGCAACAAGACACGTATCCTCCTCGATAATATGCCGGACCTGGCTGCATACGTGCCGATAGATATCTCTAAAAAACAGCTTATCTCCGAGACCGATGAACTAAGCAAGTTGTACCCGGAACTGCAAATCCTGCCCGTATGCGCCGATTTTACACAGACTTTCCCGTTACCGAATCCGGAGCACCCGGGGAAAAGAAACGTGGTCTACTTCCCCGGCTCATCAATCGGTAATTTCGGACCGGAATCAGGTAAAAGTCTCCTGACCAATATAGCTAACATCTGCCAGCCGGGCGGGGCTTTACTCATCGGGGTTGATTTAGTTAAAGACCCTGAAGTGCTTTACAGGGCATACAACGACAGCCAGGGCGTGACCGCCGCCTTTAACCTGAATCTACTCACCAGAATCAACCGGGAACTGGGCGCCGATTTCAACATCGAAGCATTCCGGCACGAGGCTTTCTATAATCAGGAAATGGGGCGCGTCGAAATGCACCTGATCAGTCTGAAAGACCAGATTGTACACCTCGGCAGACGGCGGATACCCTTCCTCCGCGGAGAGAGTATCTGGACGGAAAGCTCCTATAAATTCAGCCTGGACAGCTTCGCGGCGATGGCCGGTGACGCCGGATTCAGCGTAGAAAAGGTCTGGACCGACGAAAAAAGGCGGTTCAGCTTGCAGTACCTGGTGGCTAACGGTTAAAATAGCCGGTCATTTACAGGGTATCAATCTCACCGCGTCTTTTTCCTGCAAGACCTCCCCCAAAGCTTTCAGAGTTTCTTCGATATCCTGTTCGGTTGTATCGTGGGCCAGGGAAAATCGCACCGAACAATGAGCTTCTTCCCGGGTCCTCCCCATTGCCAGCAGGACATGGGTAGGTTCCGGCGACCCCGATTTACAGGCCGAGCCGGAGGAAAGAGCGATACCGTGCTGGTCCATGGCAATTACTATGGATTCCCCGCGGAGTTCCGGCAGGGTCATATTGAGCGTATTGGGCAGGCGGTCTACGGGATGCCCGTTCAATACCGCGTGAGGCAGGAGTTCCTTGATGCCATCTTCGAGCCTGTCCCGTAAAGACCGTATTTTGTCAGCATTCCGCCAGGTCTGCGACGCCATTTCCGCAGCTTTTCCCAGCCCGACTATCGACGGCATGTTTTCCGTCCCCGCCCGGAATCCGCTTTCCTGCTGACCGCCGTGAATGAGGGGTTCCAGTTCGATACCCTTGACGACATACAAAGCCCCGATGCCTTTCGGCGCGTGGAACTTGTGCCCGGAGATACTCAGTAAATCCACACCGAGTTCTTCCACATCCACCTTTATCTTACCAATCGCCTGGACGGCGTCGGTATGGAAGATAACACCCTTTTCGTGAGTGATTTCACACAACTCCCCGATGGGCAGGATAGTCCCCGTTTCGTTATTCGCCAGCATGATAGAAACAAGGATGGTATCATCGATAATGGCTTTCCGGAGTTCTTCCGGGTCAACACACCCGAAGCTGTTAACCGCCAGGTAAGTTACGTTAAAGCCGGTTTTCTCCAGGAACCGGGCGGTGTTCAGTACCGCCGGGTGCTCCACGGTGGTGGTGATAATATGATTACCCTTTTTCCGCAGGGCATACGCTGCGCCTTTTATCGCCAGGTTATCAGCCTCCGAGCCGCCGCCGGTAAATACAATCCGTCGCGGCGAAACATTAATCAACGAAGCTACCTGACGACGGGCTTTTTCCATGGCCGTCCGGGCAGTCCGGCCGGGGCCGTGAATGCTGGACGGATTACCGTGGTCAACACCCAGGTAAGGTAACATGGCCTCCCTTACCTCGTGGGCAACGGGGGTAGTGGCGTTATTATCCAGGTAAATCTGCCTCCGGGGTTTTCCGGTCACCGCAATCTTTAAAGAATCCCGGCTTTTTTCCCGCACCGGCGCGGCAGTCCGCTTCTTTCCGTTACCCGGGGCTACTTTCACCATCTCGCAGAGGAGCGCCTTATAAACCGGAAAACCCGATATCTCGTCGAAGTTATCCAGGTCAGTCAACTCATTGACATTCCATTCCCGCCAGGCTTCGGGGCCTACCGGCGTGCCGCCTCCCATAGCGCATTCGATGGTACCCTTCATGATGTCTTCGGTAACCCGGGCCCGGAATGTTACGCTGCCGCGCGGCGTCGTCACGCTTACAAGATCGCCGGTTTCAATGTTTCTTTCCGCGGCGTCAGCCGCGTGAAGTTCCACGGTAGGCTCGGGATATTCCTTAGCCAGGCTTTCGATGCCGTGATGCTGCGAGCGGAAATCATTGCGCGTGCGGGCCCCGGAATTGAATACCAGAGGAAATTCGTTCGCCAGTGCCGGATTACCAATCGGTCCTTCCCTGGGTTCGATATATTTAGGCAAGGGATCGTAACCGTACTCTTCCAGGGTCGTCGACCATATTTCAAATTTACCGGTAGGGGTATCGAAACCGGGCTGACCGTCGCGACGCAGTCCGCCTTTCTGCCATTTCTTATACTCCAGGATGGGCACCGGGATTCTTACCCATCCGCCTGCCTCCCGGATGCTTTCCGGGGTATAACCGGAGCCTTCCAGAGCCAACTCGAGCATGTCTTCTTCCGTTTGGGGAAAGAGATGACCGTAACCCATCTTCTTCGACAGCCCCGCCATGATTAAATAATCGTTCCTAGCTTCACCCAACGGCTCGATTACTCTCTCCCGGATGCGCAGGATGGGACCGTAGACCATGTAAGACAGGTTCTCGAACATCGTGGTTGCCGGCAAGACAATATCGGCATAAGCAGCGTCGGCGGTAAGCTGGCGGTCGATGCAGACCAGGAAGTCCAGTTTTGATAGAGTTTCGCGCCAGATGGAAGTCCGGGGCCATGAAGTAAGCAGGGAGGCGCCGTCGATTATCAAGCCGCGCATTTTGTAGGGCTCGCCCTGCAGTACCGACCTTACCAGTCCGATGGCGTGAGACTCGCCGCGATAGTGACTATAGAGCGGAAAATCTTCCCTGCCGATAGCTATATCCAGGTCCGGATTGGGCTGGTTACAGCTTTTGTTGATGGGGAACTCACTGTTAAGCATGGAGAGCCCGATGCCTCCAAGCACATCGAGGTGTCCGGCGAGCGCGAATAATATATAAACAGCCCTTGCCGACTGCACGCCGCTGTTGGAAAATTCCAGTCCCGTGTATAATAAGGGGCTGGCGCCGTCGGCCCGGGCAATCCGCCGGGCCAGGTCGCGGATGGTTTCCGCCGGAATACCGGTAATTTTCTCTACCGTTTCCGGCCGGAAATGTTGAGTATAATTCTTCAATTCCTCGAAGCCGTGGCACCAGTTTTCGGCAAAGTCCTCATCGAATAAATCTTCTTCGATCAAGACCTCAATCAGACTCAAAGCCAGGGCGCCGTCAGTGCCGGGACGCACGGGTATCCACCGGGCGCCGGTCAGTTTAGCGGTTTCGGTGCGGCGCGGGTCGATGACCACGATATCGGCTCCTCTGGCGGCTGCCTTTTCAAGTCGGCGCATATCCACCGGAGGCGAGTCGGTGGCTGGGTTGGTACCCCAGACCACAATCATCCCGGAATTCTCCATGTCAGGAAACATGTTGACACCCAAACGACCCATCGTTGCCATGGGGGCGATAACGTGCAGCGACACATAGCAGAGCGCGCCGACGCCTGTCGTATTGGGCGAACCGAAGGGAAACAGCACGTTCGACGCCGAGGAAACGGTAACACCTCCGGGCTGAAACATGTCGCACAGGGAAAGCTCCTGGGCGCCGCGTCCGGTATAAACCGTCACTGCCTCCGGACCGGATTCCGCTTTGATTTTGTTCAGGTTTTCGGCAATAATATCGTACGCCCGGTCCCAGGTAATGCGCTCGAATTCATGAGTGCCTTTGGGACCGACCCGCCGCATCGGGTATTTCAGGCGGTGTTCGCTGTAGACAATCTCGACGGCGTGCCGCCCCAGCCGGCAAATCGTTCCCAGAGAGTGGCTTTCATCCGGGCGGATATCCACCATTCTGCCGTTTTCAAGGGCTATCTCGACCCAGCAACCGGCCGGGCATATTCCGCAAAGTCCCTTTTTCCACTCCATTTCCACATCCTTTTCCGGTGTCTCTAATACCATTGTATAAACTTGAAAATCAAAAATCCAATATTGACAAATCATCGGGGACTGGTAGACTT
>JASFHJ010000014.1:0-13368 GCA_050123255.1 Dehalococcoidia bacterium | reverse complement strand
TCTATTGCTTCAGTACTGCCTGACGGCGTACCGGCGAGGCTGGCAACCTCACCATGTAGGTTTATGTAAACCAAATTAACATAAGAAAAGTAAATAACGTATAAAATATTAAGCCAAAGGGATAACAATTATCTAAATATTCCTGCGATCCCCGAATATGCTACACTATGGCAGATATAGCTAACAGGGGGAACCGATGAAACCGGAGAAATTGCTCAAAGACCGTTACTTCTGGTACGTAGCAGCAATGGCGCTCATCGCCGGACTCTCTTGTTATGCGCCTCAATTGACCGGATTGGTAGATTTTCCCATTCAGACGGATTGGCAGGTAGAATATTATACAGCCATATATCGTCTTATGTTTCCGATATCGGCGCTGATTGCCGCCTGGCGGTTCGGTGTGAAAGGAGGGCTGGTCGTCTGTTTTATTATCGGGCCGGTCATATTATCAAGCGTCTTTATCAACTCACAGCTTCCCAATGCCCTGTTAGATATCGGGGATGTTGCCGTCGGCTTCATTTTCAGCTGGCTGGTCGGTAAGCAGGGAGAAATGAAACAGCGCCTGGAACAAACAACCGCCGAACTCAGGCGACAATCGACCATATTGAGGGATGAAATAGCCGAACGCAGAAAGGCCAAGGAGCAATACCGACTGGTCGCCGAGTATTCAGCCGATGTTATCTATAAATTAAGAATAGCCGACGAGTGTTACATATACGTCAGCCCTTCCGTCAAGCGCCTCCTCGGCTATACTGAAAAAGAGGCACTTACCATGAAACCCAAAGACGTCCTTACCCCAGAGTCTTATGAAAAACAATTTCTGACGCTCCTGAAAGACATTGAAAGCGATACGTCTTATCGCACCTTACAGCTCGAGGCGGTTCACAAAGACGGGCATACTGTGCCTATCGAGGTTAACGGCAGCCTCGTCCGCGACGAGAACGGGGTACCGGCGGAGATCGTGGGAGTCGCCCGGGACATCACCGAGCGCAAGAAGATGGAGGAGCAACTCATCATACAGGACCGGCTGGCATCGATAGGGCAACTGAGCG
This sequence comes from Dehalococcoidia bacterium, assembly GCA_050123255.1. Taxonomy (GTDB): domain Bacteria; phylum Chloroflexota; class Dehalococcoidia; order Dehalococcoidales; family RBG-16-60-22; genus W425. The sequence goes on along the minus strand of JASFHJ010000014.1, from coordinate 12,316 downwards.
CCGGCATGGCCCACGAGATCAATAACCCGATCACGGGAATCGTGACTTTCTCCGCCCTGTTGCTCGAAAAAGACCTCCCCGAAGACATCAAGAACGACCTGAAAACGATTAATGGCGAGGCGGAGAGGACGGCCGGAATCGTCAAGAACCTGCTGACCTTTGCGCGCAAACAGCCCCAGGAAAAGCATCCGACGAATATTAATGATGGAATACGCAAAATCCTGAACCTGCGCGCCTACGAGCACAAGGTAAGTAATATCCGGGTCGATGTCCGCCTCGACCCCGACCTGCCGGAGATATACGGCGATGCTTCCCAGCTCGAGCAGGTGTTTTTCAATATAGTCATCAACGCCGAGTTTTTCATGCTTGAAGCACACGGCAAGGGCGTTCTGACCATAACCACGGAGAAAACGAGGGATTTCGTCCGATCATCCTTTGCCGATGACGGACCGGGGATTTCCAGAGACAATATGAACCGTCTCTTCGATCCGTTCTTCACCACCAAGGCGGTCGGCAAGGGGACGGGACTCGGCCTGAGTATCTGTCACGGAATTATTACCGAACACGAAGGCCGGATTTGGGCCGAGAGCGAACCCGATGAGGGCACGATTTTCTTTATTGAACTACCTGTCCACGATGAGCAAACGTCAGGAAGATAAATCGACGGAGAAAATCAAAGACTTCAGGACGATATTCGTTTACACACCATGATTGATATTTATATCATTTGCTCTTCTGCCCGACCTCTATACCCGAGAGTCGCTCCAGAGCCTTGACCAATGCCTGGGTGCCGTTCTTTCCTTCACCGGCGGATTGCAGTGAATAAAACATTTGATGGATCAAGCTCGTTGCCGGCAGAGGTACTCTCGTTAGTTCAGCAGCTTCCATTACAAGCCTGAGGTCCTTCTGCATCAGGTCAACCATAAAACCGGGTCGGAAATCACGCTCAACTATACGCGGTGCCAAATTAGTAAGCTGCCACGAGCCGGCGGCGCCACCCTTTACCGCATTAATTGCCCGATTCAGGTCAACTCCCTGTTTCTGGGCAAATACAAGTGCTTCAACAACGGAATTAAGAGTACCAGCGACAAGTATCTGGTTGATTAACTTTACCGTCTGTCCCATGCCGTTAGTGCCGACGTGCACGATATTTCCCCCCATTACGTCAAGGATAGGCCGGCAACGTTCAAGTACTCTGGCGTCACCACCGACCATAATCGATAATGTGCCGTCTATAGCGCCTTGCTCCCCTCCGCTTACCGGAGCATCAAGCATGTGGACATTCTTTTTTTTCAGGCGAACGGCCATTTCCCTGGTTGCTTGTGGAGAAATGGTACTCATATCGATAATTACCGAATCGGGCTTGATATTGTCAATAATACCGCTTTCACCAAGAATCAGACTTTCAACGTCCGATGTATCGGATATAATAGTAATTACAATCGAACTCACCCTGGCCAACTCCCCGGGCGAGTCACTTTTCCCGGCTCCTTCCCTGACCAGTTGTTCAGCCTTGGACGTGGTACGGTTATAGACGGTAACCTCATATCCGGCTTTGATTAAATTCCGAGCCATAGGCAGGCCCATGATACCTAGACCGATAAAACCGATGTTCTCCTGCATGATATCGTTTTCCTTTCCCCTGTCAACTTGCTCATATTTTATTACTTCTCTAAAGTTCGTGTATACTGCTGTGAATACCGGAAATGATTGTCCGTTTAGTATTCTTCAGCCATCTTCGAAGTGGCGTAATTGTTTCTTCATATATTTCTATCGGCGTCAATCAATCCTCCTAAATGACCAACTGTATAATTCTATCACGCACCGGTTTGGTGTCGATACTATAATAACAAATATAAAGAAGCGGCACCGGTCACCGGGAGTAACGTATATATCATCTTGAATTTTTACTTAACTGCGTGTAAATTGTTTTAGAAACGAAGGGTCTATATGTGCTTTTCAGCCGAAGCCAGTTTTGCCGGTAGCGCAATAATATCTGCGATTGGCGTTACTACACTTACCAGAACCAAAAAGCGGGCGGAGTATCTCTTTGCCGCTATACCGCTTTTATTCGGGATACAGCAATGCGCCGAGGGCATACTATGGGTCACGATAAAGTCGGGTGGTCATGAGAAACTGGAAAATATCGCCACCTACATCTTCCTGGTAACGGCATTGGTTATCTGGCCCACGATGATACCGCTGTCGGTTTGGTTCATGGAAAAGGTAAAAAGGAGAAAGAAAGTCTTAGCCTATCTCACAGCTCTGGGAGGTATGCTGTCATTATCTTATGTTTTCTGTCTTATTGTTTACGATGTTACCCCGCAGTTACAAAACTTTCACATCCGGTACGTTGATGAATTCCCCGGAACGTATGTAAAAATCGCCTTTGTGTGTTACCTGGTTACAACTATCGCACCAATCTTCATATCCTCCGTAAAGCGGATGTGGCTCTTCGGCATTCTGATAGCGGTATCGTGTTTAGTAACCGGCATATTCTTTGCACAATATCTCACGTCCGTATGGTGCTTCTTCGCGGCAGTCATCAGTATACTGATTTACTGGATACTAAGTGGAACCCGAAACAAGACAGAGGAATTACCAAAAGAACTTCAACCTTGAATATTCAGCTTTTTTTTGGTGGCAGCGGCCGGGATTGAACCAGCGTATTCATAAAGATAATTGACAGGGTTACCATCGGGTGATACACTGAAGCCGCTTATAAACTAATGAATCCCTGCTTTCTTAATCGTCCTCTGCTCAGTCAAGGAAGATAACAGTGAAAAAGGGCCAGTTGAAGAATATAACTTGGTCTATCCTTCTCACTATCCTCGGTATCGCATGTTTTCCTGCCAATCTACTGGTCCTTACGGGTTTAGTAGATGTTGAATCTTACATGCCTCTCGTAATAATCGGAATTATAGTGTGGGTATTTGGTATGGTACTGGTTATGGCTCCGATAGTAATGTTCCCACGAAAAGGCGGAGTAGCCAAAGGAAAATCATTTGTAAATACTACCCGCCTGGTCGATACTGGTATTTATGCCATTGTCAGGCACCCGCAATACACCGGTGGAATATATGCAATTTTTTTCACAACAATATTGTGGTATCCGCACTGGCTTTTCGTAGTGCTGGGAATAGCAGGTATTGCAGTTATATATATGGGCTGTAGAGAGGAAGACCAACGGATGATAGACAAGTTTGGTGATGATTATAAGTCATATATGGAAAGAGTGCCCCGGATGAATTTCATTGCGGGATTTGCCAGGCTGATAAGGCAGAGAAAGAAAGTATAAGAACTGGATTACGGCGCATAGCCAAACTTAAAAAGTCGAAGCGGCAACGGGCGGGATTGAACCAGCTACCGGGGACTTATGAAGGTATCGAAAGCGTGGGATAAAAAGTGGAATTAAAACCTTTTCTCAAGCTTTCGCGCTGACTACCTCGGAATATAACACGGCTTAAAGAGCAAGAAATGGGTTGTTCTAACCCAATAGTAGAATCAATCCGTACTGTTTTGCGTCATTTAAAGTCCATTGATGTATCATGTTCCTTCTGAGTAATACTATCCTGATCCAGAAAGTGTCTGTATGTAAAAATCCCGTACTTGACATTTAAGTATACGTATACTAATATAACCATATTTGTGTACTGTACACCGGATAAGTATGTCGCCAAAAAGCTGTAAAATGCCGATACTTAATTTAGATTGTGAATGCCGAGAAATAATACGAAGCGATATACTTCTTTTTTTGGCAGTCATTCCCAATACATGAAAGAACTGAAATCCGTACCCCTCATATATCCTGTCCTGCCTATTATGTAGAGTAAAATGTAGAAAAAAGTGCCCACTACTGGAATACTAAGCTGATTGGTAGCCTTGGAAACATTTCGTGCCTGGGGAGTTTAATATCATGAAAGCCTGTTCCGGAAACATGAAACTCATAGTCCGAGTTTCGGTAGGGATTCTGCAAGCATTTATCGAAAGACTTGCCTCTGATGGGTACCAGTCTTTTCCCGCTGCTACGAACATCAACAACCTCCCCACAACCAAAGCCAGACCGTTATATCCATACGGAAAGTCCATTAAAAAACAGTTGAATTTTCGGACTCTCATAGGCCGGGGAAATACATCCGAACCACTCCTGACAGTTATGCCGTCGCCTTTCAATTTCTCCTGAAAAGAGGGGCTATGATTAAAAACCGGGATGTAAAATGAATAACATCAACTAGTACGACGAAAGTAGTGCTTGGTTATATGTTAGAGTGCTATTAGTTTTCAGGGAAGGAGGTTATAAGTCATAAGACAATTACAGGACAATAATAGCAATATCCGATCAATTGACAGGAGGGAAAAAGGATGAAGAAATTAGTATTCATTGGTTTGGCAATAATGTTACTGGCTGCGTTAATCCTTACCGGATGCGGCGATGAAAAAGGCACCGGTAAAAAGGTGGTCTTGAGAGAGAATCTTATCCACCCGGCCACGGACTACATGGCAAAATATACCCAAACGATGGCGAACAGGTTTAATGCCATGTTCGAAGGCGAGTATGAAATAACCGTTCACCCCGGTGGAGCGCTGTTAGGAATGGCGGAAAGTCTTGACGGGGTGAGGACCGGAGCAGTGGAAATCGGGCAATACCCGCCGGGGGTTTTCAGCAATACTGATGTACGTTTTTCCTCGTGCGAGATGCCGTTCCTGTACAACAACGTAGAAGCGAACATCGCCGCCTGTGATGAACTGTTGCCGGTTTACAGCGAGTTCATGGAAGAGAAATATAACCAGAAGGCTTTGGCTCTGTGGACGGCTACATCTCTGGACCTGCTCTCCACGAAGCCGATAAGGACGTTAGAGGACTGGGAAGGTCTGCAGGTGATGGCAATTAACCCGCCGTGCGCAGCCGTTATAACGGCTTTCGGCGGCGCGGCAGTATCTATCGATTTCCCCGACGCCTATACTTCTCTCGATAAAGGTACGGTAGAAGCCGGTATGTACGCTACTACCCAGATGATCGAATACAGTATGTGGGAAGTCGCCGACTACTGCGTCCCGGTCTATATGGTCCCGACGTTCATCGTGGCCGCCATCAACCTGGATACATGGAACGATTTGCCGAAGGACGTCCAGGATGCCCTGCTTGAGGAACATCAACAGATGGCTCATGACCTGAACGCATTATACGAAGTATTGGTCACTACCAATCCTGATACACTGGCCAGCCACGGAGTAGATATCTACATACTGCCCGAGGCTGAGCGTGAAAGATGGCGTGAGGCGATTCAACCGTGGGTCGATGAACAAATGGAGGCGATGGGTGATTTCGCCGAGAGGATACAGGAGATCGCCGATGAGATAAACGCGAAATATCCTTACATCGGGTATCTTGATTAACCAGGCATTATCCAGAATTTTTAGAATTGTCTGACTCTGACAACATAACGGTCCGGTCATGACGTTGTAAGCTTCCAGAGCTAGCACCTGATGAGTTGCAGTTAAGGAGGGATTCAAGTTGTTAAAAAAAGCGATACGGACTCTTGATAATTTCATTGAACGTGTCGCCCACTTTTCCATCTACATTGCCGGAGGTATTACGCTGCTGATGGCGTTAGTGACTACCTTTGGGGTAGTAATGCGGTACGTCTTTAAAAGTCCCGAGCATTATACCTACGAAATCGGCATATTTTGTTTGATATCGAGCGTTTCTCTGGCCCTTGCTTACATACAAAAACAAGGTCGGAACCTGAGAGTTGACTTCGTTTCCAACTTTTTCCCCCAAAAACTACAGGCTGCCTTGCTTGATATATTAATTCCGCTTGTCGCCCTGTTCTATCTGGTGCTGCTGGTACGGGAAAGCTGGGGGGATGCCTGGTACTCATTGGGTATCGGTGAACGGACTTACTCGGCCTGGGCCCCGCCCGTAGGCCCGATGAAATTGATTGTACCCATCGGCGCAGGACTACTTTGTATTGTGCTTATCTCTCAACTCATCCACGGTCTTGTCGCTTTGAAAAAAGATAGCGCTGAGAAGAGACAGTAGCGTCGTTCGAAGTTGTTCGAGACTGCTGTCTCCTCCAGCGATTATGGTGTGTTTTTATGGATGCAGCCACAATAGGTTTGTTTACTCTTCTTTTCATGTTCATATTGATGATGGCGGGCGTGCCGATAGCCTTTGCGCTGGGATTCTCCGCCCTGTGTGCCGGTCTTTTCGCCTACGGAGATAGCGCCCTCGCCAAGCTGGGAATGGGGTCGTTCCGCTTCATGTATAACGTTGCGTGGACCCCGCTTCCCCTTTTCGTACTGCTTGGTACATTAATGGCCGAGACAAGAATCGGTGACGACCTGTTTGGCGCAGCCTCCAAGTGGCTTTCCCGTATTCCGGGCGGACTGGTAGCCGGCGGCGTGGTAGGTGAGGGAATCATGGCTGCCGTTATAGGTACCAGCGCCGCCACTATTGTTGTAGTGGGGAAAACGGCCGTACCTGCGTTTGAAAAATACGGCTATAACCGGAAAATGGGACTGGGAGCGCTGCTGGCCGGGGGAGTCCTCGGGCCGCTTATCCCACCCAGCGCCACCATGATAATCTACGGCGTTCTGGCGGAATTGTCCATCGGCCAGCTTTTTATAGCCGGAATCGTACCCGGCATAATCCTGATAGCGATGTTAGCTATTCCGACGATATTATGGTGCTGGTGGAAGCCTGATTGGGGACCTCCCGGGAGAAGCTATAGCTGGGGAGAGAGATTCGGTTCCCTTAAAAATATCTGGCCCGTAATCATGGTGATGATGGCTATACTCGGGAGTATCTATTTCGGCGTGGCTACCCCCACCGAATCGGCCGGAGTGGGAGTTGTCATTATCCTGATCATAGCTTTTATCTTCTATAAGCTGAAGTGGAAAGGTCTGCGAGAATGCCTGGTAGAAGCTACACTCGTCAATGCCATGATAATGTTTATTTGTCTCGGGGCTTACTTTTTCACTTACATGATCGGCAGCGCCAATATAGCTACAAGATTAACCGACTTGATTGCTACCCTCGGCCTGTCTCCGATATTCGTAATTATCACGATAAACATCATTCTTATAATACTGGGATGTCTGATAGACCCAATAACCATCACTCTTTTAACCGTGCCTATTTTTGTCCCTATAATTGTTGAACTGGGTTATAACCCTCTCTGGTTCGGGGTGATGTTTGTCATAAACACGGAAATGGGCCTGATTACCCCACCCATGGGAATCAACTTGTTCGCGATAAAGACCATCTTCAACATCCCTACCAGTGACTTGCTGAGGGGCGTAGCGCCATTCCTTTTAATTGAGGTTGTTTTCCTGGCAATAATTATTGCATTTCCCGAGCTAAGTCTCTGGCTGCCCGGCACGATGATGGGAGGTTGACAGTAGATAAACCGGAGTAATCTGAAATGGAAAAGACATGGACGGAATTAAGCCCCGATGAAAGACGGGATGAAAGATTCAAACGCTGGCTGTCACCTTCAAACGTAACATTTTCCAGCCCCGCCGCTGAAAAAGCATATAAAGAAAGAGTAAACAGGCTGGTCGCGGTCATTCAATTGAAGAAGCCGGACAGAGTTCCGGTAATGATGCCCGGGGGTTTTGTATCAGCCGCCTGTACCGGCATACCGCTTGGTAAGATGATGTATGATTACGATATGCTCTGCCAGGCAACCCTCGAGTTTCTCCAGGATTTTGAAACGGATATGTATCACGGTCCCGACCTCGCGTTTCCCGGCAAGGTATTTGAAAGAATTAACTATATATCGCACCGATGGCCCGGGCACGGTCTTGCCCTTGACGCCCCGACTTACCAGTTCGTTGAGGGCGAGTACATGAAGGCAGATGAATATGACAGCCTGATTAAGGATCCTTCAGATTTCTGGATGCGCACATATCTGCCCCGTATAGCCGGAGCTTTCGAGCCTTTCAAGAGGCTTCAGCAGCTTAATCCCCTCCTGGGTATACCGATCGGTTATCTGACATCCTACGGCACGCCGGAGGCGCAGGCTGCACTTCAGGCCCTTCTTGAAGCCGGAAAGGAAAGCGTCAGATGGCTGGAAAACGTCGCGTTCTGTAACCAGAAAATGCTGGAGATGGGAATCCCGCTCTTTTGGGGCGGTATAGCTTCAGCCCCCTTCGATAGTATCGCCGACATGTTGAGAGGGACTCAGGGGATAGTATTCGATATGTTCCGGCAACCTGATAAAGTCCTGGAAGCCGTTGAATCGCTTACCCCCGTGACTATTGATACGGCTGTAAACGCCTCAAACGCCTCCGGCAGTCCACTTATCTTTATTCCGCTGCATAAAGGTGCCGATGGCTGGATGTCCGAGGAGCAATTTCTAAAATTCTACTGGCCTACGCTTAGAGAACTCTGCATCGGCCTGATAAATGAGGGTTGCGTCCCGTTACTCTTCGCTGAAGGTGGCTATAATTCCCGTCTCGAGGTAGTCGGAGATTTACCGGGTGGCGCGGTTGTATGGTGGTTTGACCAGACTGATATTTTCAGAGCCAAAGAAATACTCGGGAATACGGCCTGCATCTGCGGGAATGTACCCTCCTCAATATTGCTGAACGGTACCCCCGTTGACGTTAAAGAACACTGCCGAAAACTCATAGAGGTGGTCGGTCAAAACGGCGGGTATATTTTAACCAGCGGGGCTATCATGAATCAGGCGAAAGCCGATAACATTCGTGCCATGATGGAAGCCGCTAAAGAATACGGTGTATACAAGTAAGATACTCTTTCCCCCTCAAGTAATTATTTTTTCTCACCTTTTGTATTCCTTATCAAGGATTCTTTATCTGAAAATCAGCTTCATCTCAAATATGCTGCCGCCTTTATACCCGGATAACGAAAGTGTACGCAGGTAATGCCGGATTATCTTAGTCTTTAGAAACAAATGAAGACGGAAGAGTGTATACCAGGAAGGCAGCCAGTATTGTTACGGCACTGTAAACAAGCCAGGCGCTCTGGTAACCATCCCATGTATCATAGACCCATCCGGCAAGAGGAGCACCGGTTACGTGTCCTACCATCATCATTCCTGCAATAAATCCCATAATTTTACCGAAATTGCTCCGACCGAAAGATTCTCGCATTAAACTCAATCTGGAGGTAACGCTCAAACCCCACCCGATGCTGAATGTCATAACAAATGGAATGATCAGCCATAATATTTGATTTGAAACAAAAGCGAATATCAAAACACCCGCAGTCATCAAAACAAAACCGGCGGAGAATACACCACGACTACCATAACGAACGGCCAACCAACCGCTGCTAAGTCTTCCGATAATACTCGCTGACGGCAGTATGAAAGCCACTAAACTAGAGGTTGTACGACCGATATCAACGCTGCTTAAGTAAGGCATCAAGTGAGTGACGACCGCACCTACTACAAAGGCATGACACATCGATGACAAGCCCAATTGCCAGAAAGTCCGACTTCTTACAGCTTGCTTAATGGTAATATTCGTTTCATCAACCGGTTTTGAATTCTGCGCATCAATATCGTTGTCAAAATTAATCTTTTCGCCATCGGGTTCATAGCCGTAAGGTTCGGGTTTATGTCTCACTACAAAAGATAGAGGCAGAACGATTACCAGTATACCGATTCCGACCACAATCATTGCCGGTCGCCATTCAAGTGTATCAACTAACACGGTAACAATTGGCACGAGAAGTCCGCCGAGACCGAAACCACTGGCTACAATTCCCATGGCGATACCTGCCCGCCGATGGAACCAGTTAGCAATAGCTGTCATCAGAACCGTCCCGCCGGTAGTGCTCATTCCGATAGCAAGTAATCCGAATGATATATAAAAAGTCAGCAGAGAGTCTGTACGACTCAATAATACAAAACCCGCAAATGTGATTAAGCTTCCTAAAAAAATTAACCTGCGAGGTCCGTAACGGTCTACCAGGAAACCCGTAAAAGGGGCCAGTAAACCCATCTCAAGTCCGCGTAGCGATGAAGCTAAAGAAACCTGGGCGTATGTCCAGCCGAATTCTTCAGCAATAGGCTCGAATACCGCTGTGAAACCGAAATGAACGACACCGCCTGTGTAAAGAGTAATCAGAACACAAGCGCCGACAATATACCATCCGTAAAATATCCTGGTTTGTTTATCTTTAGGGTTCATAGAGCGAAATGTTGTTTAAGAACATGTAATTTTAACATCAGGGTAAGCGGTGAGTAAAATAACGTTCGGTGTTGATTTTTGAAGTGAAGCGCCCGGGATTGAAGAGATAACTAAATAAGGGGCAGATATTGCCTTTCTTTATCTGCCCCTTATACGTTAGACGGATATTTATCTACTGGTTATCAGCTCCTGCCAGCACCATGTATGTATCGATTGTTACTGCATCCGGTAATTAGACATCCGGAGGCCGGCAGGTCAGTACCGGACCGTGAAACGGCCCTGACCCATATTGCCGGTTATTTCCTGTCCGTACCTGTTTTCCTACTGGCTATCCCGGAGGACCTTTCCCGTAGCTTTGTCTTTCCAGTAAGCCCGCTGCTGCACCGGCCAGTTGAATGATATGGCCCCGGGGCGGGGACAGTGATTGACACAGCAGCCGCCATACCAGCACTCATCGGGATGCAGTATTACCGGTGGTTTGCCTTTCTCGGGGTTGGGTATAAACACGTCTATCTGGCAGACCTCCACGCAGGTGTTACAGCCGTCACAGATATCGGGATTGAAAATTACCGGATTAGCGGGGCTGACAATATTGGGTAAAGCATATATCTCTTTCTGAGGCATAACAATCCTCCTTATTTTCCTTGATAGACTCCGGTGTAGTCCTTGTTGTGGGCTTCATAGTTGGCTTTCATATCGCCCCAGTATTTCAGGGGCAGTTCGCCCGCCTTGACCTTATTGTTCTCCAGTTTGACGGTCACGTACTTGTTCCATTCCGGCGGATCTATTTCGGGGTAATCGATTCTGAAGAAGTTCAGCACCCGGCTGCTGGCTTGGCGTGCCAGAGATGCATTGAGGACGATTTGCCCGTGGGTCAGAAGGCACAGGTCTTCGATACTGCGCATAAGTTTATGGGGGTCCAGGGCGTAGAGTCTGGGTACAAATACTTCTTCTATTTCTTTCAGGGCGTCAAGTCCCATGTTAAGCAGCAGTTCCGTTTTGTTATCGCTACAAAAATACTGCATGGCGCGGGCAATACCGGCGTGCAGTTCTTTCCAATCGACGCCATCGCTGCGGTTTACCGGGGCGTAGATACGGGCTTTTTCAAGGGTGACTTGGTCTCTGGTTATTTTACTTTCACCTGTCTGTTTTGCATAGGCAGCGGCTTTTCTGCCGGCGTATCTCCCGGTAGACGCCGCGTAGCTGTGGTCGCCGGCGGCGAACATCTGCATTCCGGCGACATACAGACCGTCGAGAGTTGATTTCAGGTCCCAGTCAACGGTAGGTCCGCCGGCGCCGGCGGATCGCCAGTTGGCCGGACCGTTTCCTTCCATCAAGAGATAGTTCATCAGCAGGTGTTTGGCCGGGTTAAAACCGGCTCTCTCGTAGGTATCGGTGATGTTTTTGGTGGTAGACTCTTCGCCCAGCATAAGTTTCCAGGTTACCCGGCGTTCGACATCGGGCATAGCGGGGAAATCGCCGTAGAAGGGCAGGGCGTAAGTGCCCTCCTGGATGCCCTTGATGATTTTTTCCATGCCTTCTGGAGTTGGTCGCATATCGCCGCCGTCCGGCCATCCCTGCAGGGGCCAGGGCAGCTTTTTACCGTTGGCGTCGACCTGCTGGAGATTTTCAAAACTGGCATCTCCGGCACCGCCATACCAGGTATGTCTGAGACCGGTACCAATCCCAAAAGGACCGGTCTGTTCCATCAGCGTAAGCTCGGCACCGGCCTTCCAGGCCATGGCCATGCCGTCGCCACACTTACTTCGAGAGTTGGGGAAGGTATTGTAACCGGCCAACTCGGTATTCAGAAAGAAGAGTGAAGAATTACCGGCGGTAGCCAGCACGGCGGCTTTCGACTTAAAAATCATAAACTCGCCGGTGCGGTCGTTAAAGCCCGTGGCACCGATTACCCTGGCTCCCTGGACGCCGCCCTCGGTCAGCAGGCTGGTAACCATGACGCGGTCATAGATTTTAACGCCCAGCCGCTGGCACTCTTTCTTCAAAGCTGGCTTAAAGGTCGTTCCCCAGACGCGTACGGTTACTTCCGTCGCATGGTCGGGGCTCATGCGGGGAGAAAACATTAACTTGTCTTCATAGCGGCCTTCAGCGCCCACGTATTCGTCGTCGGTATCCCGGATTTTACCTC
>JASFHJ010000013.1:0-13398 GCA_050123255.1 Dehalococcoidia bacterium | reverse complement strand
GCACGGTTACATGGAGAACGCCGGATATCCCGAGACAAGAGCGGCCATAGGCGAGCAGCTGACGCGGGAAACGGGGATAAAACTCACCGAGAAGGATGTAATCATGGCGGTAGGCGCCGCCGGGGCTATTAATGTAGCTCTCAAGACCATCCTCGAGCCCGGTGACGAGGTGCTTCTGTTCATTCCCTGGTTCGTCGATTATTTTAACTACGTGGAAAATCACGACGGCGTGGTCAAACCGGTACCCACCGACGAACATTTCATGCCCAGGCTCGATGCCCTGGAAGCGGCTATCACGCCGAGAACCAAGGCATTACTGATTAATTCGCCGAACAATCCCACCGGTGTGCTTTATGAAGCTGACCTCATGCAGCAGATGGCCGATATTCTCCAGAAAAAAGAAGCGGAATACGGAACCGAGATATTCATCGTCAGCGATGAGCCGTACAAGAAAATCATCTACGACGGCCAGAAATACCCCTCGCCGCTGAATTTCCACCGTCACAGCATCATCGCTACCTCTCATTCCAAGGATTTATCCATCCCCGGGGAACGAATCGGCTACTTGGCGCTGCATCCCGACTGCGAACAGCACGACGAGATGATAACCGGGTTCGTTTTCTGCACGCGGGTACTCGGCTTCATCAACGCCCCGGCTTTCATGCAGAACGTGGTGCGGAACATCCAGCAGGTGACCATTAACGTGGGCGAATACCAGCGCCATCGCGACTATCTCTACGAAAACCTGACGGAAATGGGCTACCAGGTTAACAAACCCCAGGGCGCTTTCTACATCTTCCCCAGGTGCCCCATCGAGGACGACGTGGCTTTCATCCACGAACTGCAGCAGGAGTACCACGTGCTGACGGTGCCGGGGATAGCTTTCGGTCAGACGGGGTATTTTCGGCTGGTCTATTGCGTCGACGACCGTACACTGGAGTGCTCCATGCCCGGCCTGGCGGCGCTGGCGAAGAAGTACGGGCTGAAATAACTGGATTGGAGGGCGGCGTTTTTAACCGGTGTAATACCTCTGCTCCGGATTCGTATAACTGAAGCAGAAGTGAAAATTTTCACCTGAAGAACGCCAAGGAGGGGTGGAGTGAAAAGACGAGTGAGAGTATTTTCACCACTGGTTTGTATTCTCTCATTACCAATAATTTTCATCACGAGTTGTAATCCACCGACGACAACATCCCCGGATAACATTTCTGAAATCACGGTTGAGGCCGATACTTGTATTAAGATCACCATAGAACCTTGCCTGAGAGTATACCCGGCATCCAACGATGAAGAACCGGCACCGCTGATAACTTTTGAAAATTTATCACTTGAGGCCGGCACCCTTGACCGCGATTATCACAATCCATGGGCAGGCGGTACGTTTCACAAGGAAGAGGCATGTTATTTAATAAGAGGGACTATCAGGAATAATTATGACCAGGGCACCTAGTTAGCCTATAACGCTACCGGCTATGATGAAGGTGGTGAAATCGTCTCATATACCCTCGATGCGGGAGCAATATACGGTGTAGCCCGGATATACATTAATGGAAAAAGTACCGAGAATTTCACTCTTCACCTGAGCTGGTCGGACAATGTGTCCACTATTAAGATAAAGTCCCGGGCATCTGATATAATGCCCCCGTAACAATACCAGATAACAGCGTTCTTTTTATCCCCGCACGTAATCGGCGCCCAGCCCCACGGTGAAATGGAAAATGGGCCTTTCTATCTTCCGCACGATTAGAGGACAGTGCTTCATACCCGCCGGGATATACGCCAGAAAGCTCTGCGTCATGACATGTTTTTCCCCGTCCAGCCACAGCTCCACCTCGCCGCAGAGGTTGCGGGGATTTTCAAAATCCGTGCCGAAAAAGGTGATTACCTCGGTGAAATCATGCGTATGCTCTTCGGCGGCCGGCTGCTCCGAGGAACAGTCGGGCCATATCCAGACGCTTTCCGAATAGAAAGCACCGGAGATTACGTCGTTGTCCAGCCACATCACGTGGGTGGGCGTGACATGCCCGGAGGCCGGTTTCCTGCTTATCCCGCTCTGCTCGCCGGGAAAAAGCTTGTCCGGCTTGACCTCGGTGACGATATATTTACTCGTTCTAAGTTCGCTCATAATACATCTCCCGTTAATTCATGTTTACTCGCGCTCATGATACCCGACATTTATTTTCTCTGTCAAAAGCACGTTATCGCCTGTTACCGCCGATTGTTGATTTTTGTAAAAATTCTGTGGTATACTTTCGCAGTGCTTCAAACTCACAGGCTTTAACGACACTAACCGAACGTGAGTGTAAAATAGAGGATTTTAATAGTTAGAGGTCCAGTTGCTAGCTAACTACGGATTAGTCGGTCTATTTTTTATAGTTGTCCTTCTTTTCAGCCTGGTAATGGTCATTCTCCCCTATATTCTCCGCTACCTGAAAATCGTTCCCTACAATCCCAACGCCGCCAAGAACTCCATCTTCGAATGCGGCATGGAGACGATCGGCAAGACCTGGGTGCAGTTCAATTTCCACTACTATTTCTACGCGCTCGTTTTCCTGGCGCTGGACGTGCTGGTGGTTTTCCTCTATCCCTGGGCGGTACATCTCAAGGTGCTGGGAACCTTTAGCCTGTATATCGTTTTAATATATGTATTCATCGTTTTCGTGGGCTATCTTTACGCCTGGAAAAAGAAGGCTCTTGAATGGAAATAAGCGAAGAACAGAGATTCATATATTCGGATAAAGAACTCGACCAGTATGAAGGTCAGGTTATCGAGGATTTGAAAGCCAAATCCGTGGAAAGCATCCCCGACCCGGACGCCTGGCTGGACGAGGAGATAAAGCGCAACGTTCTGTTGACCAGCGTGGATGCCGTGATTAACTGGGCGAAAAAGACCTCGATATGGCCGGTAATCTGCTTCCCCGCCTGCTGCGCTTTCGAGTTCATCGCCGCCGAAGGCCCCCGGTTCGACCTTTCCCGCTTCGGCATGGAAATCCTGAGGGCTTCACCGCGGCAGGCCGACCTGATGATTACCGCCGGCACGCTTACCTGGAAGATGGCGCCCAACGTCCTGCGCATCTACAACCAGATGCCGGAACCGAAATGGGTAATCGCCATGGGAGCCTGCGGCATCAGCGGCGGCATCTTCCGTTCCTCCTACGCCGTGGTGCCCGGCTACAACAAGATAATTCCGGTTGACGTGTACGTACCGGGCTGCCCGCCGCGTCCCGAGGCACTGATATACGGTATCCAGATGCTGCACAAGAAGATAAGTAAGGAAAAGGTATTGCCCGACCTGCCGGAACTGCTGGAGAGAGGTAAATAGGTAATGACCGTAGCCCTTTCCGGAAAAGATATCGCCGGGAAAATAGAAGAAAAACTACCGGGGAGTCTGGAAGATTCCGGCGACGATTTCGTACTGGTGAAAAGCGAATCGCTGCCGGCGGTGGCGGGATACCTGAAAACCGAGAAGTCGCTGGATTTCGACTACTTTAACTTCGTTACCGCCGTTGATTATTACAGCTACTTCGAGGTGGTTTACCGGCTGGATTCGGTCACACATAACCACTCGATAGTACTGAAAACGCGGTGCTATGACCGTGATGATCCTGCTGTACCTACGCTGACCGGACTCTGGCAGGGAGCCGATTTCCAGGAACGCGAAGTGTACGACCTGATGGGGATAAAGTTCGAAGGACATCCGAACCTGAAGCGAATGTTCCTCTGGGACGGCTTCGAAGGGCATCCGTTACGAAAGGATTTTATAAAGTGAAGTCAGTCAATTCGGTAACGTCCGGGAAGGGTTCTGTAAATTGACGACAACCGAGATGATGACGCTGAAGACCGAACCGTTCGCGTTGAACTTCGGTCCGGTACACCCCAGTACCCATGGCGTGTACCGCATGCGGGCAACCCTCGACGGCGAGGTGGTCGTCGACCTGGAGCCGGTGGTCGGCTATCTCCACCGCGGTATAGAAAAGCTGACCGAGGAAAGGACCTGGGGCGGTATCATCCCGCTTACCGACAGACTCGACTATATTTCCCCGATGAGCAATAACCTGGCTTACTGCCTGGCGGTGGAAAAGCTGGCGGGGATAAAGATACCGGAGCGCGGTGAATACCTGCGCGTTATCATGGCGGAACTGCAGCGACTCGCCAACCACTGCGTGGCGGTCGGTTCCTTCCTCAACGATGCCGGGGCTTATTTCACGCCCTTCATGTATACCTTCCGCGAACGGGAAAGAATCATCGACCTGTTCGACATGGTCTGCGGTCAGCGGCTGACCTATAACTACATGAGAATCGGCGGTGTCAGCCAGGACATCCCCGACGAGTTCCTCCCGGCGCTGAACAAGCTTATCGAACGATTGGCGGTATTCATCGAGGAATACGAGACCCTGCTCAAGGAAAACGAGATATTACTGGCGCGCGCCAAAGGCGTGGGCATACTTGAAAAAGAAATCGCCATTAACTGCGGTATCAGCGGCCCGGTCGCCCGTGCCAGCGGCATCGAGCGCGACCTGCGCAAAGCCGACCCCTATTCCATCTACGACCGCTTTGAGTTCGATGTGCCCACCTGCGAGACCGGCGACTGCTATGACCGCTACCGGGTGAGAATCGAGGAAATGCGCCAGAGCCTGCGCATCCTGCGGCAGGCGATGAAGGACATACCGGGCGGCCCGGTTAAAGCCGACGTGCCGCATCTGATTCGTCCCCCGGCCGGAGAAGCCTACGGGCGACTCGAAGCGCCCAAGGGAGAACTGGGTTTTTATGTAGTGTCGGATAACTCCATAGCTCCTTACCGCTGCCATATCCGCCCCACCAGCCTGATTAACCTCAGCGCTTTGCGGGATATGGTGAAGGGATGGAAGGTAGCCGACCTTATAATCATATTCGGAAGTATCGATATCACGATGGGCGAGGTGGATAGATAGTGACTGTATCGGAAGTAGTCATCAACAATTTGCCCATGGAAGCGACACCGCCAGACTGGCCCGGCGGCTACTGGTGGCACTGGTTGTTCTTCTCGGTGGTTCTTATCATATTCATGCTGACCATGGTCATCATCGCCATATATATAGAGCGCCGCGGCATGGGCCGGATGCAATCCCGGCTCGGACCCAACCGCGCCGGGCCCTTCGGGGTACTCCAGATGATAGCCGATGTCGTTAAGATCCTCCTCAAAGAAAATATCGTACCGGACAAAGCGGATAAATTAGTCCACTGGCTGGCACCGATAATCGCCTTTGCCCCGGTAGCGCTGATTTTCGCGGTAATCCCCTTCCAGAACGGGGCTTTACTGGCTGATCTTAACATCGGCATCTTGTTCATTGTAGCGGTAAGTTCCGTAGCTACTGTCGGTGTCTTTATGGCAGGTTGGGGCTCCAGTAACAAGTACTCCCTGCTGGGCGCCATGCGTAATGTCGCTGCCGTCGTCAGCTACGAGATACCGCTGGCCTTATCAATCGTCGGAACGCTGCTGGTGGCCGGGACGATGTCATTGAACGGAATCGTCCTCGCTCAGGATATACCCTTTATCCTGCTCCAACCCCTGGGCTTCCTGATTTTCTTCATCGCCGGCTGCGCTGAAATCAACCGGAGCCCCTTCGACCTCATGGAGGCCGATTCCGAGCTGGTGGCCGGGTTCCACACGGAATACTCCGGCATGAAATTCGCCATGTTTTACCTTGTGGAATACGCCGAAGCTATCGCTATCTCCGCCATCGTCACGACGCTTTTCCTCGGCGGCTGGCGCGGACCGCTGCTGCCTGACTGGCTGTGGTTCATCGTGAAAACACTGATCGTTTTCTTCGGCATGGTCTGGACGAGGACAACCTTCCCGCGCGTGCGCATCGACCAGCTGATGTCGCTGGCCTGGAAGTTCCTCCTCCCGCTGGCGCTGATAAACCTGTTCATCACGGCAATCCAGGTACTCGCCTGGGACAACGCCGTTAACTGGATAGCGGTGGTGGTAAATTTCGTTATCATGGGAGCCCTGATACTGATATGGTCGAAATTCTTTAAGTTAGGACGTGGACGACTTGAAGTTTGAACGGTACGGGCTGGGTCTGCTCAAGGGAATGTCGGTAACCATCCGCCACCTTTTGCGCCATCCCACGGTAAACCAGTATCCCGAGCAGCGACTGAACATCTCGCGCCGTACCCGGGGCAACGAGCTTATCTGGAGTCGTGAGAAATGTACCGGGTGCTGCACCTGCGCCAAGACCTGCCCCCAGGGCGCCATCGAGATAGTTACCGCGACCAATGCGGAAGATAACAAATACGAGGTTGAGAAATACTGCGTGGACACCGGCTACTGTATCCAGTGCGGGCTGTGCGTGGAAGCCTGCCCCTACGATGCCCTCTTCATGGGTCATTCCTTCGAACGGGCGAAGTACCGCCGCGAGGATTTGATACAGTCCGACGACGATTTACTCGAATCGCCGGAAAGACCGGCCAGCGGATATTTCCATCCGGATATTGCTGAAAAATTACCCGAGCAGACACTGCTGGTGGATAAGATTACGGAGAAACGAGACTGATGGGACTTGATGCGGCATTCTGGATAATGGCTGTCGTCGGCGTCGCCGCGGCACTGGGCGTGGTGTTCCTGCGCAACGTTTTCCGCGCCGCGCTGGCACTGGTCCTCTGTTTTGTCACCGTAGCCGGACTCTATATCACTTTAAGCGCCGACTTCCTGGCTGCGGTGCAGATACTGGTCTATGTGGGCGCTATCTCCGTGCTGATAATACTGGCCATCATGATGACCCGGGATGTTCAGCGGGGCAGCCCGTCCAACAAGATGAAATTCCCGGTGTTCGTCATTGCGGCGATATTACTGGGAATCATTATATATACGGTAACCACCACCCCCTGGCAGATATCCTCGGAAGCGCCACTGACCCCGACCACCGTTCCGCTGGCGATGAATTTGTTCAGTGAGAACGGCTATATTCTGCCGGTGGAGATAGCAGCGGTGCTGTTGCTGGCGGCCATTATAGGTGCCATCGTCATCGCGAGGGAGAAAAACAAGTAATGTCAGTAGGATTGGAGCATTATCTGGTACTATCGGCGGTACTGTTCTGCATCGGACTGTACGGCGCCCTGACCAAACGCAACGCCGTCATAGTCCTGATGTGCGTGGAGTTGATGCTCAATGCGGTTAATATAAGTCTGGTGGCTTTCTCCAGCTATATCGTCCCGGCACTGCTGACCGGACAGGTATTCGCTATCTTCGTCATGGTGGTCGCCGCCGCCGAGGTCGCGGTTGGACTGGCGATTATCCTGGCAATTTACCGCGGATTGACGGATATAGATATCAACAACATCAACCTAATGAAGTGGTAAGCGGAGGGCAATAAAATGAAGAATTCGGGTGGATTTGTCGGTGGACTGTGGTTCATCGGCTGGCTTTTCACAATCGGGTTTGCTAATCTTGCCTGGTGGAAAATAATACTGGGCATCGTCGTCTGGCCGTTCTACCTCGGCGATAAAGTTCTGGATCTGGTCATGTAGACACTATTATGTGGATTGAAGTTAAAAAAGCTAATAGCCTGGTAATAGCGGAGATGTGGAAAGAATGCTTCGAGGGTGAAGGCATACCGACCCGCATCATGCCCGTTTCCGGATTACCCACCGGGCAGGAACTTACCGGGTATTCCGTTTTAGTACCCCAGGATAAAGAACACGTGATAAAGGATGTCTTGAGGAAACTGTAATGCCGTATCAATACGTCTGGCTTATATTTCTGATGCCGTTGTTTTCCTTCATCATCAACGGCGTGATACTGAGGCAGCTCTTTAAAAAAGAATCTAAAGTCTACGGATACGTTACTATCCTGGCTATAGGTTTATCCGCGATATTCTCCATCTGGGCGCTGTTCTCGCTGATGACGGGTGAGCACAGCGAGATAATGGTACCGGACGTCAGCTGGGTAGTCATCGAAGGCGGTGTTACCATACACCTCGGGCTGATAGCCGACCAGCTTTCGATAATGATGGCGGTCGTTGTATCCGTCGTCAGTCTGATGGTCCAGATATATTCACTGGGCTACATGCATGACGACGAGGCCGGTTATTACCGTTATTATACATTCATGTCCCTGTTCACCTTCTCCATGCTGGGACTGGTGCTTTCGGACAACCTGCTATTTACCTTCGTCTTCTGGGAGATGGTAGGGCTGTGCTCCTATCTGCTTATCGGTTTCTGGTACCACAAGAAATCGGCGGCCGATGCCGCCAAGAAAGCCTTCATCGTCACCAGAATCGGTGATTTCGGTTTCCTGGCGGGTATCCTGATTCTCTACCTCAACACCGGCACCTTCGATATTTACGGGCTACACGAACTGGCCATGGCCGGTGTTCTAGGTGGTTCGGTGCTGACCTGGGCGGTTATCGGGCTCTTTGCCGGAGCCGTCGGTAAGAGCGCCCAGTTCCCGCTGCACGTCTGGCTCCCGGATGCGATGGAAGGCCCCACGCCCGTCAGTGCCCTCATCCATTCCGCGACGATGGTCTGCGCCGGCGTCTTCCTGGTGGCCCGCACCTTCCCGCTGTTCGTCAACTCGCTGGAGGCGATAACCGTGGTGGCGGTTATCGGCGGTTTTACGGCAATTTTCGCAGCGACGATGGGACTGGCCGCCAACGATATCAAGCGCGTCCTGGCGTATTCCACCATCAGCCAGATAGGTTATATGATGCTGGGCCTGGGCGCCGTGGGCATGATTATGGCCCATGAGGGGCATACTACCGCCGAGATAGCCAAAGCCGGCGTGGTGGTGGGGATGTTCCACCTCTTCACCCACGCCTTTTTCAAGTCGCTGCTCTTCCTCGGGGCCGGCAGCATCAGCCATTCCACCGGCACCTTCGACATGCGGCTCATGGGCGGACTGAAAAAGACGATGCCCTGGACCTACTGGACATTCCTCATCGGCAGCCTGAGCCTGGCCGGTATCTGGCCGCTGGCCGGATTCTGGAGCAAGGACGAGATACTCGTGGAAGCGCTGGAAGCCCAGCCGGTACTTTTCGCTTTCGCGTTGATAACCGTTTTCCTGACGGCTTTCTACATGTTCCGCGCCATCTATATGACCTTCCACGGGGAATACAAAGGCGGTGCCACCGATGACGGCGTCGACCACAGCCATACCCACGAATCGCCCCGGGTAATGATAGGACCGCTGGTATTTCTGGCCACGCTGGCCGTCATCGCCGGGTGGTGGAACGTTGCCGGCGGTTACAGCGAGTTCTTCGGGCATCACGGCGAACACGCCAGCGGTTTTTTCAGCGGGCTGTTCAATCCCTTCACGCACGCCCTGCCGGTTATCGCTCTGGTGATAGGCTTGCTGGGCATTTTCACGGCTTATGCCGTCTACCGCAGGAAATGGATAACCGCAGAGTCGCTGGGTAAAGCCTTCGGTCCGCTTTATACGCTGGTCTTCCGTAAATACTACCTCGATGAACTGTATGAAAATGTCATCGTGAAACTGGTCCTGATGAAAAACCTGTTTACCGGTTTTACTTTGTTCGACAGCAAGGGTGTCGACGGGGCGGTCAACGGGGTCTCCAGCGTGGTTATCAGCGGCGGCAAGGCTGTCCGCCAGGCACAAACGGGACAACTGCAACTGTACGGACTATTTATCATCATCGGACTGGTAATCATCGGTCTGTGTGTATATTTCTTCGGATAAGGAGATAAAAAAGGAAGGCTTAGAGGGACTAATCCCTCTTGTTGAGAAGTCATTGCGAGCGAAGCGAAGCAATCTTTATCCCGTATTACGGATATTGCTTCGGCCTCCAGGAGAAGGCCTCGCAATGACAGATGAATGAAAGGTTCTTGGAGATAATATAATTGGATTTTAACTACTTATCGACCATATTGTTTCTCCCGGCGGTGGGGGCGATAATCGTCGCCTTTATATCCGGCAAGAACGATAAGACAATCAGGTGGGTATCGCTTCTCTTCACGGCGGTACCGCTGGCGCTGGCTATTTATCTCTTTGCCGATTTCGACCGCTCGCTGGCAGCCGCCGGAGTCATCCAGTTCGAAGAAAAATATCTCTGGATAGCCCCGCTGAATGCTTACTACCATCTGGGCGTGGACGGACTGAGCATGCCGCTGTTACTGCTGACTACTTTCCTGGGTTTCCTGGCGGTGCTGATATCCTGGAAAGTTCATGACCGGCCGCGCCAGTACTTCGCCTGGCTGCTCCTGCTGGAATCGAGCATCATCGGCGTTTTCGCCGCCCAGGACCTGCTGCTCTTCTTCATCATGTGGGAGATAGAGGTTATCCCGATGTACTTCCTAATTTCCATCTGGGGTTCGGGGCGGCGTGATTATTCAGCGATTAAGTATGTGCTGTACACGTTATTCGGCAGCGCCTTCATGCTGGCGGGCATTCTCAGCCTGTACTTTACCACCGGAAGCTTCAGTATCCCGGATATTGCCAACCAGGGACTGGGCATGGTGCAGACGATCATGCCGGCAGGGGTCATTTTCTGGCTGTTATTCATCGGGTTTGCGGTTAAGCTGCCGATGTTCCCGCTGCATACCTGGCTGCCGGACGCCCATACCGACGCGCCTACCGCCGTCAGCGTTATGCTGGCCGGGGTACTCATCAAGATGGGCGGCTACGGGATGATACGGCTCTGCGTAGGGATGTTCCCCGGTCCGGCACAGGATTACGCCCAATTACTGATTATACTGGCGTTAATCGGTATCCTCTACGGCGCGGCGGTAACGCTGATGCAGACGGATATCAAGCGGATGATCGCCTACAGTTCCATCAGCCACATGGGCTACGTGTTACTGGGAATTTTCGCGCTGGGGCAGGTAAGCCTTACCGGTGCCGCGCTGCAGATGTTCAGCCACGGCGTCGTCACCGGGTTGCTCTTCGCCATGGCCGGACTGGTAATCCATAACATCGAGACCCGTGACCTGCGGCAGCTGGGAGGACTGGCCCGCCAGGTTCCGGTAATGACGCTGGTCTTTTCCATAGCCGGGCTGGCTTCGCTGGGCCTGCCGCTGACCAGCGGTTTTGCGGCGGAGTTCCTGATATTCCTGGGCAGCTTCAACAGCGGTGTCGTTCCTAATATGGAAACCTACACGCTGATTGCCGTGGTGGGCGTGGTGCTTACCGCCGGTTACATTCTCTGGATGATTCAGCAAGCCTTTTACGGTCCGCCCAGGGACGAGTTCAACGGCGTGAAGGACGCCGACGGACTGGAGAAGTTCTACATGTACGTCCTGGTGGTGGTGATTATACTGGTGGGCGTTTATCCCGCCATACTGACGGATGTCTTTAAACTGGGAGTTTCGCCGATTTCGGCTTTGTTCGGCGGGTAAAACAGGAGATTAAAGAAGGAGAATAGAGTTTGGACCTGCATCTGTTCGTACCAGAAATAATACTGGCGGCAGCAGCCGTTCTGGTAATCCTTGTTGATCTCTTCGTGCGTCAAAAATCGTTGTTGAGGGGCATCAGCCTCATCGGGCTGGCGGCAGCCGGTATTTACGCCGTCGTTATCTGGAAGGGAATGGACGACGAAATACCGGTATTACTCTTCAATAATATGCTCTCGGTCGACCATTTTGCCCTGTTCTTCAAGATGCTGCTGGCCGGGATAGCTATCCTAGTCATCCTGGCTTCGGCGGACTACATCGGCAAGTTCAAACGGTTCCAGGGAGAGTATTACGCCCTGATACTGCTTTCCGCCCTGGGAATGATGCTGATGGCAGCCACCACCAACCTTATCTCCATGTATATCGCCCTGGAACTGGCGAGTATTTCGCTGTACGTACTGGTCAGCTTCCTGAAAGACCGGAAGTCCACCGAGGCGTCATTGAAATACCTGCTGCTGGGAGCCATCGCGTCCGGCGTGTTGCTTTACGGCATGTCGCTGGTATTCGGCGTTACCGGAGAAACGCAGCTGGGGGCGATAGCTTCATCAATACAGTCGATGGGATTCCAGGGGCTGGTGGACAGCCCGGCGCTGATGATCGGCATCGTCCTGCTGATTTCGGGACTCGGTTTCAAGATAGCCGCGGTGCCCTTCCAGATGTGGGTGCCCGACGTTTACGAAGGAGCCCCCACCCCGATCACCGCCTATCTGTCGGTGGCCAGTAAAGCCGCCGGGTTCGCTTTCATCCTGCGAATCTTCTACTCGGCTTTCGGCACGCCAGACTGGCTCAGCCAGAACTGGAGCATGATATTCGCCGTGCTGGCGGTGGCCAGCATGTTTATAGGCAACGTGGTGGCAATACCGCAGAATAATATCAAGCGGATGCTGGGTTACTCCAGCATCGCCCAGGCCGGTTACCTCATGGTAGGTCTGGCCGCCCTGGGCTCGGCCGCAATGGCTAACATCGACGGGCAAAGCGGCATCCTCTTCTTCCTGGTCAGTTATTCGCTGACCAACATCGGGGCATTCGTGGTGATTATCGCCATATCCAACAAAATCAACAGCGATAACATCACCGACTACGCCGGTATGGGCAAACGCTCGCCGCTGCTGGCACTGGCTCTGACCCTCTGTATGATTTCACTCACCGGCATGCCGCCGGCCGCCGGAATCTGGGCGAAAATCTTCGTCTTTAAGGCTGCGGTGCAGGCCGACCTCCTCTGGCTGGTCGTCATCGCCGTCATCAACAGCGTTATATCCGCCTACTACTACCTGCGGGTAGTCAAGGTGATGTGGTTCAACGAACCGCCGACCGGGGAAAAGATACCTTCGTCGGTAGCGCCGCGGATAGCCCTGATAATCTCCTGCCTGGGCGTGCTGGTGCTGGGAATTATCCCCGGACTGGTAACGCACCTTACCGAGAACGCCCTGCAGTTCCTCGGCGGCTAGCCAGTCGGACTCTCTAATATCGCTCAATTACCTCTTCGTTTCGCTTCTTCATCGCTTATTTGTGCCGATGTTGTATAATTAATAAAGGATATCTCGGGGATTTTGGGGAGGTACAGGATGATCAGGTTTATTAAAAAGCTATGGAACGGGATTCTTAAATTTATTGCCTGGGTAACCCAGGATAATGCCAGACTGCGTAAATCCAGATACCTGAAACCGGAACAGGAAATGGAAATCCACCGTATCCGCTCTCAGATTCGAAGATTTTAATATAACGTAAACTTAACCTGTCACCACTTGAAATATCACTTCACGTAATTTGCATCCCGACACTAATCATTGAAAACTCTTGACAAATCCCCCATTTTGCAGTTATAATGAATGAACGTTCATTCATTAAATACGAGGGGGATAAAGATGCCTGCCCGTCGGAGATTGACCCCGGAACAGCGGGAAACCCAGATTCTCGAAGCGGCTTTAGCCGTATTCTCCCGCCGGGGGTACGATAAAGCAACCGTTCCCGACATAGCCCGGGAGGCCGGCATAGCCGTCGGCACCATCT
>JASFHJ010000012.1:0-13421 GCA_050123255.1 Dehalococcoidia bacterium | reverse complement strand
ACAACCTGCGCTCTAACCTCGAGGAAGCCAACACGAGAGCCGTGTTCGCTCTATCTCTGGCCGCATCAACCACCGCGATTCCGGTATCGCTCAGGCGCAAAGCCCGGGCGCTATTACAAAAAAGAATCGACAGAGGGATTTCCTGCGCCTCCCCGAGAGCCATCGCCCATTGCATCAAATCCCTCTGTGTACTTATCAATAAGAAAATACAACTGGAAAACATCGATCTCGAAAAAGCCCTGCGCACACAAGCCGACCACCTCGTTAAACTCCATGAAACGGTCAGTGATACCGACTGGCAGTGGTACGAACCCTACCTGACCTATTCCAACGGCGTTATGCCCGAAGCCATGATGATGGCTTACGCCACCACCGGAGATAAGAAATACTTAGGGGTCGGGAGGAGGACCCTGGATTTCCTGATAGGTAAAAGTTTCATCAAAGATGTTTTCATGCCCATCGGGCAGGCCGGCTGGTACCACCAGAACGGCAGGCGCTATAAATATGACCAGCAGCCGGAGGAAGTCAGGGCCATCGTCTACGCTCTTAAAGCCGGCTACGAGGTAACCGGCGATGAGAAATACCACCGGCTGATGCGGAAAGCCTTTTACTGGTTCCTGGGGGATAACAGCCTTCACCAGGTGGTTTACGACCGGTCGACCGGGGGATGTTACGACGGTGTAGGCCGGAAGAATATCAATTTAAACCAGGGCGCCGAATCGACGGTATCTTATCTCATATCGCGGCTGGCTTTCGACTAGTCGGAGAGTTTTCCGGTAAACTCGGCAGGTATCAAGTCACCCACTTTGGCGGTTGCCACCCCGATTACGGAATCGGCGGCCCCGTAATAAACGAGTAATTCGTCCTCGACATCAAGGACCGGTTTGTTGTTTTGCCGCGGTACGGCCCCGCAGGTGAATACCACATTGGGCACCCAGTCCCGGCCGGGCTCGCCTTCTTCATAGCTTTCCTCCGGTTCAAGCACCGCGTTGGGTGAACGGTAGAGAACCATGGTAGGATCGTCCAGCCTCAGCAGCAGTACACCCAACCGGTAAACGCGGAGATGGTCTACACCATGCGTAATCATCAGCCATCCGTATCTGGTTTTCAGGGGCTGAGTGCCGCCGCCTATTTTCTTACCGTCCCAGAGCATGCCATAAGTGGCTCCGGCCAGGATTTTGTGTTCTTTACGGGGCCAGGGACAGCGCAGGTGCGGTGAAAATGTTATCCAGATATGCGGATCGACGCGGTGCAGCATGGCGTATTTACCATCGAATTTCTCCGGAAACAGCATACCGTCCTTGTTGGTAAAACCGGGGAAGACCATGCCGTGCCGCCGCCACGCCGACCATTTGAAATCGATGAAATCCTGGATTCCGATCGATGCCATCCCTATTTGAGCTACCGTGCCGTTATAAGCGGTATAAAGCATATAGATACGTTCGCCGATACGCGTCAGACGGGCATCCTCGCATCCCTTTTCCTCGTGGCGATTAGCCGGCTGAAAAATGGGCTGGTCCAGTCGCTGGCTGAAGTTGAAGCCGTCTTCGCTGACCGCCAGCCCCAGCCGCGATACTTTGTCCTCGCCGAAAGCGCGGTACACCAGATATACCTTGCCATCGATACCGATAGCTCCGGGATTTAACACATATAGCTGTTCCCATCCGTTGTTTCTGACCGGTTCCAGCACCGGATTTCTTTCATAGCGCTCCAGAGTACCGGCCGGAGGCTGCTGGTTCGGTACCATCTCTACCTGAACGATAGCATCCGCGTCACGGGTGGTACCGAGGAGTATCGGCGCCAGGTCGGCCGACTCCCTGCCCTGCCCCATGAGGTCGATTATTTGATTATCGATATCCTCCGGTTCTCTGTCCAGCTGTTTAAGGTATTCCCCGAGGAAATCTGCTGAAGTCCAGTCACGCTCAACGTGCAGGGAAAGCGGCGTTGGCAATCCCATTCCGCCTTTAAAGCTGTAACTTGCCCAGCTCCATGCCGAACAGGAAACAAACTTACCGTCAGACAATGTTTGCACCAGATGATACGAGTCCGCCAGGATACGGAGGTTCTCCGCCAGGGACATCCGTTCCTTCGTGTCATCAGGACTATCACCGGTATTTTCAACAATATTTTGCGCCAGTTCTTTTATACGCCGTACGAATACCCTCTGATGCCCGTTTTCGAACACGTTATGGGCCGAAAGCGGCCTTATACCCCAGTGCCCTTCCAGCGAGTTGACAACCTTCTCACCCAGGTCTCTCTTTTCCTTAGCCCACCCCCGCCATATTTTACAGAACCTTTCCATTTCAATAATCGTCTTGGCGATGGTGGTAAAATAACGGATTTTGGGAAATTTCCCCCCGGTGCCCTTGCGCAGGTTACTTACCACAACCTTGCCGGTAAGCTTGCAGAGACTCCCCACCTCTCTCATTTCAGCCAGGGCCGGAAAGTCCTCGTGGTTGACGACCACCGGTTTTAGTTCGGAGGGTTGGAGATGTGCCGGCATAAAATTCCGTCTGACCTGCCTTAAGACGCTTTCCTGGTATTCCGTTTCTTCAAAAGTACTCGCCAGCGCCAGTAGTTCCGAAGGCCCATAGGAACCGGTAAACACCGGCAGGTCACGGAATCCCAAACGCGTCAGCAGACTTGTAGGAGGATTTTTCAGTATTATCTGACGGGCGACTTCCGGGTCCAGTAGAAAAGCTTCGTCCCGGTGAAAGTGGCTGAATATTTTTTCCACTACCTGCCGGGTACCTTTTACGGTGGATAAGTTCCCCGGAAGATAAACAATATCAAGCAGGGCTTCAATCTTGTTCATAAAGGTATTGATTCCCTGGATTATCGTTTGTGAAGAGCTTTCCCGGGGCAGTTTCAGTTTTTCGTGAATGTATTCTTCGAACTCCTCATGATAGCGCAGGAACAGTGAATCATACACCCCGTTGGCGGTGACGGTTTTACCCTGCGGAGCGGTCACTTCCAGAGGAACGACGAGGTGTACACCCGGTATGAATTCCCGGTAAGTTACCTTGGGTACGGGCGGCTTGAGTTCTTCCTCTTCCTTTTCCCATTCCGCTAAAAAATCCTGCCGCTGGAGGAGGAATTCATCGACGAGTTTTTCTATTTTATCCTCAGCCTGAAGGGCTGCCAGCCGGTCGGCTTCATCCCGGGGAAGTCCTTTCAGAGTTTTAATTTGTGATTGTGCTTCAATGGCAAACCCCGCCAGACGGCCCTCAAACAGGGGGACTAAAGCCCCGATTAGGTCACCCCGGGCAAATTCTTTGTTAAAGGCAAAAGAAAACAGGAAATGATAAACCGTCTTTACCCAGACGCCGGCGGGAACGGAAAAGTCCTGGTTACCGGTTGCGGATAATTCTTCCAGGTCCACGTAAGTATCATCGGGCAGAATCGAGCTATACAATCCCCGGAAAGTATCGAATTCACGCCGGAAATTCGACTCTAACTTGGGAATATTCAGTACTACCGGCGCCGGCTGGTCTACCCTGGGAGTCCCGAAAACCGGTAAACGGTCAAGCATCGGAACCATGTTACTTTCTCCGTCCTGTTCCCAGTTCTCGCGGTCGGCGATAATCCGTTCGAAAAGAGTCTGGACGGAATGGTGGAGCATCAGTTCCATCTTGCCGGTAGCGCCGTGGACCTTCAGTCCCAGGTTAGCCTCGCAGATATTCACTTTGAGGCTGGCTGCCTTGGTCGCCAGCCAGATATCGATGCCGTAGCCGCCCACCTCGGTTCCCTGGCGGGCGAAAGATTCCTTCAGGTATGCATCCACCAGATGATGCGAAATTCCCCATTGACCGCCGAGGACATCGTACACCGGGCAGTTGTATATTGCCGCCATCAGGGGGTAAATCAGCTGCGATGAAATGGGCGATTCGAGATGATGGCGGTTGAACCGGGAGATTACCAGGTCCATGTTTTTAGCCTTAATCGGCTCCAGGAGAAGATGTATCCAGTCGGGGGAAAAACCTTCTATCTCACCGTTACGCTCCACGCCGGTGAGGTCTGATTCCAATATTATCAGGTCGGCATCGGCAGCGGCGGCTATTTCCATGGCGGCGCGAACTGCCCAGCCTTTGCCGCTCAATCTCAAGTCCCTGAGCAAGAAGGAAACATGCTTGATGTTCTCGTCCTGCGGTATGTTCGCCAGTGCTTGCAGGCATTCATCCCCCAGCGGCGAACCCACCGCGGCGATGATAGCTTTCTGTTCCGGATAATATTCCTCAAGTCCCTCTCTTACCGTTTGAACCACGGAAGCAATGGTGTGTACCTCGTTATAAAAGGGAATCCCCACGACGATATCCACCGATCCTATTTCTTCGACACGCCGCAGGTGCCCGGCAATCACCTGCTGAAATAATTTGTCGGTCTCCTCGGGGGAAATCGGTATACGTTCCGTGTCGGTTTTTGCAGGCTGATTCTCCGGAGTCACCGGCAATCCTCCTTACTCACCATAATTATTTATGACAAGATATAAGTAACACAAAAACTAAGACTCTATTAATTCTATCACATCAATTATGCTATGCACTATCGGCAAGTCGTCTCTTATACTCAAGATATAGTAAGCAATCGCGAAGGAATTTATTGTTTGAAATTTTTCTTCAATGATAATATGATTAAGATGAGGTAGTAAATTATTTTATGACCACTCAAATATCTGAGGAACCTCGTTCCAAATCAGTCGATAACCGGGATATAATCCTGCGCACGACGGGTCTGTCCAAGAATTTCGGTACACTGGTAGCCGTAAAAGACCTGGACCTGGAAATATACCGCGGAGAAGTGTTCGGTTTCCTGGGTCCCAACGGCGCCGGTAAGAGCACCACGGTGGGCATGATTCTGGGACTCGTAGCCCCCACTTCCGGCAGTATCGAGCTATTCGGCCAAAAGCTCATCAAAAACTGCTGGGCTGCTTTACGGCGCGTGGGAGCCATCATCGAAGAACCCGCTTTCTATCCCTACCTGTCCGGCTGGAATAACCTGGAAGCACTGGCAAAGGCCATCGGCAACATTCCGCGCGAGAAAATCACCGAGGTACTCGAAAGGGTCAACCTCATCGACCGCGCCGGCGACCGCTATGACCATTACTCGATGGGTATGAAACAGCGACTGGGAATAGCCTCGACATTACTGCGTGATCCCGAGCTTATCATCCTTGACGAACCCACCAGCGGACTGGACCCGGCCGGAACCAAAGAAGTGCGCGACCTGATTCCCCAGTTAGCCCATGAGAACCGGGGGGTTTTTCTGTGCAGTCACCTCCTCCACGAAGTCGAAATGGTGTGCGACCGCGTAGCCATTATCAAGCAGGGGAAATTGCTCGCCAACGCCCCGGTCAAGGAACTATTAACGAAGGGGCAGGTACTCCAGATTAAGGTAGAGAATCCACAGCAGGCTATCGCTATCCTGGAAAATATCCCGTGGATACACTCCGTGAAAACCGAAAACGATTATATCGTCGTTGATGTTCCCAAGGAGAGTGATTCCCAGGTGAATAAAGCTTTAGCCGACCAGGGTATATACGCTTCAGAGCTGGTTAATCGCAGCGTAAGTCTGGAAAGCGTTTTCTTACAACTGACGGGTGGTGAGGCCGGTGACTAGACTGATTTCCGCCGAATTGTTCAAGCTCCGCAAGCGACTCATGTCACGGGTACTACTTTACGTTATGATCGGTGTCCTTGTGGTTTTCTATCTTATATTGCTGGCGGTGTCCAAGGCTATACCCACCGGTGCCGGTCCCCATGGTCTGGAGGATATAGAAAATCTCCTGGGGCTGCCCACGGCTATCCCCTTCGCACTTTCGATGCTGGCGGGTTTCGGTACTTTACTGGCGGTGATACTTGTCGCCAGCTGCGTCGGCAACGAGTACAACTGGCGCACTATCAGAACAATGGTCATTTCCAGCGAAAGCCGGTTTAAACTGCTCGGCGCCAAGCTGATTTCAGCGACCATACTAATACTGATAGGAATGGTCATCGGGGTGATAACCGGCTTTATCATGAGCCTGATAACCACCGCCATCGGTGGCTATTCTTTCAACTTCGACTTTCTGACCGGGGAATATGTATGGGAACAATTCCTCCAGTTCTGGCGTACCTTTTTCGTGCTGATACCCTACACGGCGCTCGCTTTTCTCTTCGCTATCGTGGGACGTGGCGCGATGACGGGTATCGGTCTCGGTATCGGTGTTTATATCGTCGAATCATTGATTACCACCTTCATGGTGCTTGCCGGCGGCTGGGTGGCTAAAATACCGGATTATCTCATAGCGAATAACGTCAATGCTATAACTTCACTGGCGCAGCTTCCCGAAGGATTCAGGACAGGCGGATT
The DNA here is from genome assembly GCA_050123255.1 of Dehalococcoidia bacterium. Lineage (GTDB taxonomy): Bacteria > Chloroflexota > Dehalococcoidia > Dehalococcoidales > RBG-16-60-22 > W425. Next base: position 7,073 of record JASFHJ010000012.1, on the reverse strand, counting down.
CGGGGACGTTTCATTCAATCTGCCGGGTACTACCCACGCTTTCATCACGCTGGCCATTTACAGCGTCGTTTTCCTGGTTCTGGCTTTCTATGTTTTCCGCCGCCGCGACGTAACCGTATAGATTTTCATTTCACAGGAGGTGCCCCGATGAAACTTCCGTACGAACTGAAAATAGATGCCTATTCTCACATCGTCCCGCCGAAATACGGCGAAGCCCTCCGGAAAGTCGCCCCCAAGCTGTACGAACAGCAAATCCTCTTCAGTCCTCCGCTTTACGACCTGGAACAACGCTTCCGGATAATGGATAAATACGAACCCATCCGGCAGGTGCTGACGCTGGGCCGGATACCGGTGGAACATGTCACCGGACCGGAAAAGGCAGCCAAACTGGCGAAGATAGCCGACGACGAGATGGCGGAGCTGGTAGTAAAATATCCCGACCGTTTCGTGGGGGCGCTGGCTACGCTGGCGATGAATAATACCGATGCCGCCCTGGAGGAAACCGATAGAGCCATAAAATACCTCAAGTTCCGGGGTGTCTACCTGCATACGCCGGTAGATGAAAAGCCGCTGGACGCTCCCGAGTTCCTGCCGCTGTATGAAAAAATGGCCGAGTACGACCTGCCGATAGTCATCCATCCCATGCGTAAAATCAGCCACCCGGACTACCTTACGGAAAAAGAATCGAAGTATAACATATTCAGCCTTTTCGGCTGGCCTTACGATACCACCTCCGCTATGGCGCGCCTGGTATTCAGCGGTATTATGGAGAAATATCCCACCCTTAAAATACTCACCCATCATTGCGGCGGCATGGTGCCGTTTTACGGTGAGAGAATCCGACAGTTCACCCAGATGTCTTACTCCAGGATGAGGGGCAGCGAAGACATATTCTTTACTAAAGACATTGTTGACTACTTCAAGCTTTTTTATGCCGATACGGCTATCTACGGTAATCACAAAGCGCTGGAATGCGGACATGAATTCTTCGGGCCGGACCGTATAGTATTCGGGGTTGATTTCCCTCTGGGCGACACCGAACACGGCGACCGTAATTACCGCCAGACCATCAATGCCATCGAACAAATGGACATCTCCACCGAGGAGAAAAAGAAGATATACGAGGATAATGCCAGGAAACTGATGCGTCTACCTGTATAATACGAATGTATCAATTTTAAATGTCGTAGTTAATGTATTTTTCCCCTATCAGGTTTTAGGGTAGCAACTTAAATAATATTGATTCCGGGCGAAATTTATAGTATTTGCTAAATATTTTCATTATGTGCAATAATAGCCCTGTACAATCTGTAATTTTAGGTTTATAATGTTGTCAATATTTTTCCGTTTGTTAACTTTTTATTTTGTAGAAACATACAAACCTCTTTATATCTAAATATATTTCCGGGGCGATAATAAAAAATGACAGAGATATTAAAAGTCAACGATCTGGTGACCCATTTCAAGACCGAGAGTGGTCTGGTGAAGGCGGTAGACGGGGTATCCTATCACATCAATGAGCAGGAGATCGTGGGGGTGGTAGGTGAGAGTGGCTGCGGCAAGTCCGTCAGCCAGCTATCGGTGATGCAGCTTATCCGCGCCCCCGGTGAAATCGTTGGTGGCGAGGTGATCTTCGAGGGCCAGAACCTTCTCAAGTACACGGCCAACGGTCCCGAGATGCGTTCCGTGCGGGGCGGCAAGATAGCGATGATCTTCCAGGAGCCGATGACCTCACTTAACCCGGTTCTCACCATTGGTTTCCAGCTATCGGAGATGCTGATACTCCACCTTAAGATGAACGCTGAAGATGCCCGGGCGCGGGCCATCGAGCTGCTCAGCATGGTGGGCATACCCAGTGCCGAGCAGCGTGTTGATGATTATCCCCACCAGTTCAGCGGTGGCATGCGTCAGAGGGTGATGATTGCCATGGGGCTCTCCTGCAATCCCCGGATACTGATTGCCGATGAGCCCACCACGGCCCTTGACGTTACCACCCAGGCGCAGCTGCTCGAGCTGATGAAAGACATGGTGGAGAAGTTCCGGGCTTCGCTGGTCATCGTCACCCACAATCTCGGCGTGGTGGCCCGTTACGCCCAGCGCATCTACATCATGTACGCCGGCAGGATCGTCGAAGCCGGCACCACCAAGGATATCTTCGGTAATCCGCTCCACCCCTATACGGTAGGGTTGTTGAAATGCATCCCCAGGCTGGACGAGGAAGAAGGCAGGAAGCTGGTACCCATCGAGGGTTTACCCCCCAACCAGATTGACATGCCCGCTACCTGTGCTTTTCTGCCGCGCTGCGACCAGAAATTCGAGACCTGCATGAACAATCCCTGGCCTCCCCTCTCTCATATTGACGGCGAACACTACGTCGCCTGCTACGTCCACAGCAAGGAGAAAGTCGGTGAACTCACAAAGTAACGGCAACACCAATATCCTCGAGGTTGATGACCTCAAGATGTACTTCCCGGTTACCCGGGGACTGTTAAGGAGGAAGGTCGCCGATATCAAGGCTATCGACGGTGTTTCCTTCAATCTCAAGAAAGGCGAGACGCTGGGGCTGGTCGGTGAGTCCGGCTGTGGCAAGACCACCGTCGGGCGCTGCATACTCCGCCTCTACAAGCCCACCTCCGGCAAGATACTGTTCGATGATTCGGACATCTCCGATTATAAGGAGAGGGAGTTACGCTCGGTGCGTTCCAACATGGCGCTCATCTTCCAGGACCCCTACAGTTCTCTGGATCCCCGCCAGAGCGCCGGCAGCATCGTCGGGGAGCCGCTGAAGATCCACAAATGGGTTTTCACCAAGTCCGAATACAACGACAGGGTGGAACAGCTGTTCCGCCTGGTGGGGCTTGACCCGGGCATGACCAACCGCTTCCCCCACGAGTTCAGCGGCGGACAGAGGCAGAGGATCGGTGTGGCCCGTGCCCTGGCCTGCGAACCTTCCCTGATCATCTGCGATGAGCCCATCTCCGCCCTCGATGTCTCCATCCAGGCCCAGATAATCAACCTTCTCGAAGAGCTGCAGGAAGGTCTCAAGGGGCTTACCTACCTCTTCATCGCCCATGACCTCTCCGTCGTCAAGCATATCAGCGACCGCACCGCCGTGATGTATCTGGGGCGTATCGTGGAGATAACCCGGTCCCGGGAGCTGTACGATAACCCGCTCCACCCCTACACCAAGGCGCTGCTCTCGGCCATACCCATCGCCGATCCCTTCGTGGAAGAGACGCGGGAGCGCATCATCCTCACCGGCGAAGTGCCCAGCCCCCTCAACCCTCCGCCCGGCTGCGCCTTCCACCCCCGCTGCTTCATGGCGGTACCGGAATGCTCCCAGGCAGTGCCGCCCCTGCGCGACGTCGGCAACGGTCACCAGGTAGCCTGCATCAGGGTGTAGACCGGGGGGAGTTGCTTTTCGTAGTCTGAAAACGAGGCGTAATTGATTGGTTTTGTTGCCGGTATCTATTACATATACTCGGCACGGGGTCCCGCTTTTTCAGGCCAATCCATTTTAGGTTCAATACCTTCGTCATCGTAACCCGCGTCGATAAAGATCATCCGGTCCCGGTCTTTTTCAGGTATCATATCTCTCAGGCGTTTTGGGCTTGCTTCTCCGGCATTATCTGCACATATATCCGGGGAATTTCAGGGGGGTCAAATTCGGGAAGGTCGCTGAAACGCCCCTCCTTAACGGTCCTCATGCCCCGCTCGCGGACTTTATCATTAAAATCCTTTATGCTGTCGGTCTCCAGTTCGTAAAGCGCCAGGTATTTTCGCCGCTGCTCTTCCTTATCCTCGGCACTTGCCCAGCGGGTAGCGCTTATCATGCCGGGAACCTCCAGCATATCCGGTAGGTGAATGTTGCTGTACCAGTCGTTAAATTCATCCTCACGGTCCGGGTCTTTACAGTCACTAAACGCAAATAACAAATATCTGGTCATTTTAGGATCTCCTTAAATATGAAATATCACGGATGATATTCTGCTCCGGATATCGGGAATAGCCTTGGATATTACGGACCGAATATAGATCCGGCGCCATTAATAACGTGGTCGCAATTCCCTCAACAATGCAGAAAATACCCGTATCATGCTATGATGTTACCACCGGTTAATCTGAATTGTCTATATCACGGTACTCTTATCCAACTTTATACGTTGTATTGGCGGTTGAGTTATTAGTAAAGGAGATATTATATCATGGGAGATATGTTAAAAGATCGCGTGGCGGTTATTACCGGAGCCGGGAACGGCCTGGGGCGGGCTCACGCCATCGGTATGGCTGCCCAGGGAGCCCGCATAATAGTTAATGATATCGGGACTTCACCCGCGGGCGAGGGAATCTCAACCAATCCGGCTGACGAGGTGGTAAAGACGATACGGGAAGCCGGCGGAACCGCGGTTGCCGGCTATGACAGCATAGCTACGGAAGAAGGCGCTAAAAATATCATTAAAAGCGCGGTAGATAGCTTCGGGCGTATCGATATTCTGGTAAATAACGCCGGGATAGTACGGTCGGGCATCGTTTATGAGATATCGACGGATGATTGGGACGCCATGGTAAAAACACACCTTTACGGCACCTTTTATTGCACACGCGAGGCTTGCCGGCTAATGAAGGAGCAGCAATACGGGAGGATTATCAATACCTCGTCTCACAACGGGCTGGGTCAGACAACCCTGTCGACATATGCCGCCGTCAAGGAAGGAATTACCGGTTTCTCGCGGTCCGTGGCGCGTGATATGGGTAAATTCGGCGTTACGTGTAACGTAATCCGTCCTATTGCCGCCTGGCGCGGAGCACCGGTAAAAATCGCCGATTTTGAGGCTAACCGGAAAGAGGATGTCGCCGTTTTGGTCGTCTACCTGGCCAGCGAAGCGGCCGACCATATCAACGGTTGTGTTTTTGAAGTCTATAGCGGCCACGTGGGTATTTTCCAGGAACCTCCGCCGGTGAAACAGATACTCTGGAAAGACGGGTATTTCACCCCCGAGGAACTCGCCGGGATAATCCCTCAAACATTGACGAAAGACGAATCGCGTGAAGTATTTCCTAACGTTTTGCCGTTTGAGCTGGATATGACTCAAATGAAAAGGCAGGAATAAAATCCTTTTCCTAGGACACTTGAATCGATATATCCCCGGCCTTACAGTCTGTCTTCAATATCGGTTTTAACAAAGCCTTCCGGGAAAGCGTCTACTTCATTGCCGACGATAGTGTATTTTTTCTTTTCTCCGGTGAATTCCGCTTCGAGATTCATGTAAGCCTGGGGGTCGAACAGGGGCGTTGCGCTGTCACCGGAGATTCCCGTGGCATCCTTTTTATCACAGGTATAAAGGTTTCCTTGCTGGATAAAATTGTGTTTTCCATGCTCCAGCATACCGTCCATAGCAGCCTTCAACAGATAATGCATCGTCATAAAATTAAAACCGAGGGTGTAAATTTCATCAGCCGTTACTTCCGGGACTCCGTTTTTCCCTTTTACGTCGGGGTACATTTTCCAGCCGGGAACCTTGACGGAGACGTATTTCGCATCCTCAAGGCTGTTGAGTTTGACCACGGTAGTCATATCCGCGCCCAGATTAACAGCCTGCCGGCACCGCTCGCATCCTTCATCGAGCCGGGTGGCGGGGTCAGCATTGGTTCTGGCTATCAGCAGGCAATCGGTGCCTTTCAGGGCGGCAACGGCCGCCTTTATCTTGGCGTAGTATCTCTCGCGGGGCAATAGACTGGTAGGCTCCTCCATGTCGCCGGAATCCTCGAGTTGCAGGGCCTGCGCGCCGGCCCTGGCCATCCGCTTACAGGTGCGGTACACCGCGAGCGGTCCGCCGAAGCCGTCCTCGATATCGACAGCTAAAGGCAAATATGACGTTTGGCTGATGCGACTGGTCATCCACTCGATATCGGTTAGATTGCTGAAACCATAGTCCACCACCCCGTTCATCGCCAGAGACAGTTCCCCTCCGCTGAGCATCATGGCTCTGAATCCTACCATCTCGACCGTCCGGGCCGAAGCACAGTCATAGACACACGGAGCCACGATGCATTTCTCGGATTGTGCGAGCAGTTCTCTTAAATTGATTTTTCCCATGATAATATTTCTCCTTGAATATGCGGTACGTCCCGGTTTCTTTGTTGTTTATTATACAACGAAAATGTGTTTGGTAATTTCTTTGTTTTTAATTGATAATATACCCGTTATTAAGTTAAGATAAAGCTGAACATCATGATGTAAAGGAGATTGAATGAGTAAGGAAAGAACAGTAAAAGCAGCGGTTTGCTATGATACTGAAAAACCGCTGGTAATGGAGGATGTTATCCTGGAGCCGCCGGGCAAAGGAGAGGTTACCATACGCCTGGCGGCTACAGCGATATGTCATAGTGACATTCATATGATAAAGGGCGAGCACGGTCCCTGTCCGTTACCGGCGGTAGCGGGTCATGAATCGGCCGGTTATGTGGAAGAGGTGGGTGAGGGCGTTACCTATGTGAAGCCTGGCGACCCGGTAATTTACACACTGATTCCGGTTGCCTGCGGTCAGTGCTACTATTGCAGTATCGGTGAACACGATCAGTGCGCCAACCATCCGATAACCACGCGAAGTCCCGGTAAATTACGCACCAAGGACGGGCAGAGGATTTACCAGTGGTACGGGACCATGGCCACTTTCGCGGAATACGCTACAGGATCAGAACTAAACCTGGTGAAGATACCGGAAGATTTCCCGATGGACCGGGCGGCTCTGATAAGTTGCGGAGTGATAGCCGGATACGGTGCGGCGGTGAACCGGGGTAAGGTAAAACCCAACCGATCCGTAGTAGTCGTTGGTTCGGGGGGAGTCGGGCTGAACGCTATACAGGGCTCTCTTTTCGTGGGGGCTTATCCTATTATCGCTGTCGATACCAATGACAAAAAACTAAAGCTCGCGAAACAACTGGGCGCGACATATACGATTAACAGAAACGAAACAGACAACCTTGCCGAAAGCGTTATGGAGCTCAACTACGGTAGGCTGGCGGACTACGTGATAGTAGCCGTCGCGGGGATTGATATTCTGCGTGAGGCA
>JASFHJ010000011.1:0-13476 GCA_050123255.1 Dehalococcoidia bacterium | reverse complement strand
CTGCCCGAAGATTCTCACGCTTTTGGAGCCGTTGAGAATATACCTGCCCAGCGTTCCTTCCGCCTGGTAGCCGATGAACAGGATGGTGCTTTCGGGCCGGGAAATGTTATTCACCAGATGGTGTTTAATCCTGCCGCCGGTGCACATCCCGGAACCGGCGATTATCATGGCCGGTTCGGTGAGGTAGTTCAGCTTCTTGGATTCGTCGGCGGTCTGCACCATGGTCAGACCGGGGAAGTCAAACGGGGAACGCTGTTCCTTAAGCAGGGCTTTCATTTCGCGGTCGTAAAGCTCTTTGTAACGCTTGAATACCTCGGTAATTCTTATCGCCATGGGGCTGTCGAGGTATACTTTGAGGTCGGGAATGCGGTCTTCCATCCGGAGGAGATTCAGGTAGTACAAAATCTCCTGGGCGCGCTGCAGGGCGAAGCTGGGCACGACGATATTACCGCCGGCGTTATAGGTGGAAGTAACGATATCCGCCAGTTCGTCGTCGATTGCCAGTGTTTCGCCGTGTTCCCTGTCCCCGTACGTCGACTCCATGACTATATAGTCCGTGTACCGGAAAGTCCTCGGGTCTTCCAGCATTGGCCGGTCCCACCTTCCCAGGTCGCCGGAGAAAACGATACTCCTCCTTTCCTCTCCCTGTTTTATCTTTACCCTGATCATTGAGGAGCCCAGCACGTGACCGGCGTCGTAATAAGTAGCTTCAATACCTTCCCCGATGACAACCGGGACGTCGTAATCGACGGTCTCGAAAAACGGCATGGTAGCCTCGGCGTCTTCGACCGTATACAGCGGGATTTCCGGGTAGGGGCCCTGGCGGCCTTCCTTCAGGTGGCGTTTCTTTTTATAAGCGGCGTCTTCTTCCTGAAGCTTGCCGGAGTCGAGGAGGATAATCCGCGTAATATCGGCGGTGGCGGCGGTGCAGATAATCCTGCCCTTGAAACCATCCTTGACCAGCTTGGGCAGCAGTCCGCAGTGGTCGAGATGGGCGTGTGTCAGTAAAACAGCCTCCAGTTCTTCGGGCGGCACCTGGAAAGGTTCCCAGTTACGGTGCAGGAATTCCCTCTCCTGGTACATTCCGCAGTCGACCAGGAGTTTGATATTGTTGGCTTCTACCAGATAGCGGGAACCGGTTACGTTACGGGTAGCGCCTAAAAAACTGAGGTTGATGTCCACTTGATACCTCCTTACTGCCTATTATGATAGCACTGGAAGCTGATATACGCCAGCAGATTCATAATGAAAAGGGGTAAAAAGATTTGTATATATCCATATATATGTATATAATAATATATGGAGGCGATAATGACAGATTCAAACAACCATGAATTATTCAAGTTGAAGGCGGAATTGTGTAAAACTTTCGCCGATCCTAAAAGGCTGATGATTATCAACGAATTACGTCACGGGGAGAAGGCGGTGGGGACCCTGGCGCAGGTATTGGGAGTGCCCCAGGCCGTTATTTCCCGGCATCTGGGGGTTTTAAGAACCAGAGGTATCGTTACCACACGGCGTGAGGGCGTAACGGTGTACTACCGGCTGGCCAATCCCAGGATAGTCGATGCCTGTGACATTGTCCACGAGATATTGCTGGAACAGGTTTCCAGGAGCCGGGAAATGGCTGAAAAGCTTATCCCGTAGTATTGAAAATATTATGCGAAGAGGTGGATATGAGCACTTTAAATAAACAACAGCAGGCTGTACTCCAAGAAAAATTCGGCAACCGCGTGAACTTCCGCAAGCTGGAAAGGAAGCTTTACAGTCATGATATCGCGGCGATGCCGGGGCTGATCAAGCCGATCATCGGGAGCACCGTTCCCGATGCGGTAGTGCAGCCCGAAAGTGAAACGGAACTGGTGGAGCTGGTCCGCTGGGCATATCAGAACAATATTCCCCTGACGCCGCGGGGTAAGGCATCGTCCGGGTACGGCGGCGTCCTCCCGGTGAAAAACGGGATAGTCGTGGATTTCTACCGGATGAAAGAAATCAAGAATATCGATTCCGGTTCTCTCACCGCCACGGTGGGGGCCGGTGTGGTCTGGGAACGCCTCGATAAGGAGCTGATGAAGAAAGGCCTGACGCTCAAGCTCTACCCCTCCAGTTATCCGGCGGCGACCGTCGGCGGTTGGCTGGCCCAGGGCGGTGCCGGTATCGGCTCTTTTGAATCCGGCTGGTTCAAAGACAACGTAGTCAGCGCCCGGGTGGTGCTGCCTTCCGGCGAGGTGAAGGAATTCAGCGGCGATGAACTGGAACTCATCGCCGATGCCGAGGGTATCACCGGGTTTATCAGCGAGGTAATCGTCCGCGTTATGCCGGACGAAGCGATGGACGTTGTCGCCGTCGGCTGCCCGGATGCCGATGACCTTGAGAAGATGTTCCGTTCCATTATCGATAAGAAATTACCGATATGGTCGATTATTTTCATCAATCCGCGCATGGCGGAACTCAAGAATAAAGCGCCGCTGCTGGAACACTTCGAACACCCCGTCGAGGAAAGAGTGCTCCTGCCGGCCTCCTATATCATGACCCTGGCTTTCCGGAAGAAAGACCGTGACGCCGTCATGGCGGGACTTGAGGAAGTAATGAAGCCCTGCCAGGCGGAGATACTCAGCGACCGCATTGCCGAGCACGAGTGGAAGAACCGCTTCAAGATAATGATTGTTAAGCGCCTCGGCCCGAGCTTGGTTCCCGCCGAGGTGGTCATACCGCTCTCCGGACTGGGCAAGTTCATGGCCGATATTGAAAACAAGGTTGCTCAGCCTATCGTGAAAGAGGGCGTTGTTATCCGGGAAGGTGCCAGCGGCGAACCGGAAGTGGTTATCCTGGGCTTCATCCCCAGCGACCAGCGGAAGTTCAATTATAATTTCGTTTTCGGTCTTTCGCTGACCATCATGAAGATAGCCGAGAAATACGGGGGCCGGGCTTACGCTACCGGTCTTTATTTCACCAAGATGGCGGATGAGATTCTCGGGAGTGATAAGGTAGCCCGTCTTAAAGCCTACAAGAAGAAAATAGACCCGAAGTCTTTGTTTAATCCCGGTAAGGTTTTTGGCGGAGGGCTGGTCGGGATTTTCATGTCTCTGGCCGGTGCTTTCGAGCCATTGATCCGGCCGTTCGGCAACCGCGTCATGACCCATCTCGGGGAGCGACCGGATAAACCGGTACGTGATATCCCTGCCGATGTCGCCTGGTACGCTTACGGCTGCTCGCAGTGCGGTTACTGCATCGACGAGTGCGACCAGTTTTACGGTCGGGGCTGGGAAAGCCAGAGTCCGCGGGGCAAGTGGTACTGGCTGCGGGAATACATGGAAGGACGCGAGCAGTGGGACCAGTTCATGGTAGATACCATGTTGGTATGTACCACCTGCGAGCTCTGCAACCTGCGCTGCTCCGCGTCGCTGCCTATCGAGCCGTCCTGGATGAAGCTTCGTGGCCTGTTGGTTAACGAGGAAAAGAAGATGACCTTCCCGCCCTTCGAGATGATGGCCGCCTCGCTGACCAAGGAGGGAGATATCTGGGCGGCTTACCGTAAGAACCGCACCGACTGGTTCCCCGAAGACCTCTGGGAGAAGCACGGACCGTCGCACAAGGCTAAGGTTGCCTACTTCGCCGGCTGTACCGCCAGTCACGTCGAGACGGATATCCCTATCTCCGCCGTCAGGCTTCTCGATGCTGCCGGTATTGATTTCACTTACGCGGGCCAGAAAGAAAATTGCTGCGGCACGCCGATGCTGGTAGCCGGCAAGTGGGACGTATTCGTCGAGACGATGAAGAAGAACATCGCCGCTGTCAAAGAGGTTGGCGCCGATACCGTGGTTGTTTCCTGCCCTGCCTGCGATATGATGTGGCGCCAGATATACCCGCGCTGGGCGGAGAAGCTGGGTATAGAATACGATATCACCGGCAAGCACTACACCGAACTGATTACCGACCAGATTAAGGCCGGCAAGTTCAAGTTCCCGGATACGGGACAGAAGACTAAGGTAACCCTGCATGACTCCTGCCACATCGGGCGCGTTTCCAACGTCTATGATGCGCCGCGTGAGTTTATCAAGGCCATACCCGGCGTGGAACTGGTGGAAATGGAACACAACCGCGAAAAGGCCCACTGCTGCGGTAGTGTCCTGACGCTGATAAAAGAGCCCGACGTAGCTGCCGACATCGGCAAATCACGCCTCGATGAAGCCGCCGAGACCGGAGCCGATAAAGTACTGGCGCTCTGTCCCTGCTGTCAGTTTCAGTTCCGCGTAACCGCCGATAAGAAGGGACTCGACATCGAAACGGTCGATATTGCCCGGTTCGGCGCCGAAACGATGGGAATAGAATTGCCCGACCCCAATCCCGAGGTACAGCGGCAGTGGGCGGTCTTCGAGGCCATGATTGCCCTGATGACTCCTGAAGGCTTTGCCGAACTGATGGGCACGATGTGGCCGGAGCTTATCGACGCCATGCCCTTTAAAATGGGACCGATGATGCGGTTCATGGGGAAGATACCCGGCGCTCTGAACCTGATGAAGCCGATGTTCCCGATTCTGTTCCCCAGGCTGCTGCCGATGATGATGCCCAAGGTCATGCCGACGATGCTCCAGCGCGTTGGGGAGAGAATCCCCATGCCCGACTACATGCGGGAGCAGATGCCGGAACTGATGCCCGGGGTCATGGATAACCTCATGCCGCACATGATCGGCGATGTCGTGCCGCTGGTCACCCAACCCATGATCGATTACCTGAGGAAGGGTAAATAGCTCTAAAAACCGTTAAGGCTGGACTCCTGATTTTCAGAATATCCAGCCTTACGGGTCTTTATCGTACCTCAGTGTTTGATTAACCTCCTTTTATTAGGTTGTCACTTTGGCGGCCGCGACTTTCTTGACTCGGGCGGCTCTCGCTTCGCGGATGGCGTTGACGATACCACCAATGTTAATGTACCAGACGAAAGCTACGGGGAAGAGTATTACCGGGATTGCCAGTACCAGAGCTACAATCAACGTTCCTTCCATTTTCTTCACCTCCTGCTTTTGTTTTCTAACATAAGCTTATCACCACGATTGTGAAGTAGGCTTCCGTTGGGATGCTTATCGCCGGGTGAATAAATGCTTAATTTAATAATTACCCGGAATACCGTTTATACTTAGTGGTGGATTTACCGGCTAGGTAGATATACTTAGCCGGAAGAATTGGCGAATCTGGGATAGTCGTGTTGCTATTGAACAATCGCCGAAGGCTTTTCCACGAAGGGGTTTGTCCTTAAAGCCAGCGAAAACAGGAAGGGATAAGCCCCTTTCAGATACTGTAAGTAGTTAATCCACTGGAGAGTCAGCAGCCGGTAAATCCGCACGACATCGTTGGTAAGGTGCGCCATGTCTGATTCCGGCAGTCCGGTGAGGCTGTCCCGGGCGAGTAGTTCGTCCCTCAGGTGTACCACCGCCCAGAGAAGCTCCGTAAAATACTCGTGCTCTACGAGGTCGGGGTTTTCCAGCTCTCTCACCAGTAATTCGCAATTTTCTTTGAGGAAGTCCAGCAGGACATACAGGTCTACCGACTCGGAATTGATGACGAAATCATAATGACGGAGCCTGCGACGTAACTGGTTGAATTCAACCTCGGTGTACTCGTCACGAACCATGAATTCCTCCCGGATAGTATCTATCTCCGGGTCGAACCGCGTCAGGATGCGCAGCAGTTGATTGCCGATTTCCGTGTAAAACACCCCGATTAGCATGTTCAGTCGGTGCCGTCGTACACGGTTCTGGCTGCTCTGCACGAGCATCTGGGTAACGCTGGTTATGATGGTCAGGAACGTGCCGATGCCGATGATGATGAGAAATATGCTGAAACCCTTACTGGCGGCGGTGGTAGGGGAGATATCGCCGTAGCCCACGGTTGATATGGTGACGATGGTGAAATAAAACGCATCGATGAAGGACAGGTCTTCCAGGAGCATGAATCCCACGGTGCCGATAAACAATACCGCTACGGGCATAATTATCAGGATTCTCAGTTGTTTCATACTTATACGCATGTTCAAGCCCAATATAGCACAGAAACTCCGCGGATAAAAGAAAAGCCGCAGGCTTTACATAAAGTATATCACGTCTTTAGTGAAGCGTGACCGTCTTAGGGTCGAGGTGACGGTGATGGAAGATGCGGATACGCTTGAACTTCCCCTTTTCGTCCAGGTCGTAAATCACGCATTGGTTCATGACGCTGACATCACCTTTTTTCCACCCGGTTGGTGAACCTTCCGGTGGAGTACGAGTAACGTGGAACTCGGTAATTAACTCGACACACAAATGCCTGCCTCGAGAGATGAAAACACCCAGGTTCAGGACTTCCCGGACATTGGCCGTGAGTGCCTTATAATTGTCGATAAACTCCTGCGGTCCGTGGAGGGTATTTCCCGGTGTCTTCGGGCCCATGAAATTGTCCGGGTATTCCAGCGTGACATCCGGGCAGAAATAACTGGTGACTTTGTCCCATCGTTTGTTGTTGAAATGGTCCATGTATTCCAGGAATTGTTTTCTGTTCATATCGTACCTCCTGTCTATTTTGAATATTATATAGTAAAAAATACCAATATATTAAATAATATTTATAGTTAATACTACTGCCGGGGAGTGATTGATTCAGTAAGCGAAAAGCCGGGAAACGGCTGGTTATCAAGAGCCCCGGTCACTCTAAGGGGGATTAAATTTTCTGCCGCCGTCACCTGGTGCACGAAAGCCTCCTCCCATACTAAAATTACCCCTGTTACCGCTACCGTCGCCGTGACTTGAATCCCGGACGCCGGCAAGTTGTTCGGTTACAGATTGGTGACGTTCCGAGATAAATGCAATCAAACCAATGTCCAGTCCGAACGCAGGCATTCCTCCCATCAACGGACTGTCAATAATCTCATATATCACCTCCAGGTCTTCTTCCGACAGGTTGGCTTCTATCAGGTCCATTTCTCTGTCACTGGGGCCGCGCCGTATTATCTGGTTGAACCTGGAAATGGTGAAAGTCTTTCTGATAAAATCCAGGCCTTCTTTTGAAAGGTCGGTCAGGTTGGGGATATCGCCGGGTATGGCAAAACCTGTACTTATCGATTGGCTGGTATATTCCTTATATATCCCCCGTTCAAACTGACGCATGTTAAAGAATTTTATTTCGTCAGCCTCCACGTAGGGGCGAATCAATTCCGCCAGTTCGTTGATCCGCGCCTCCATCTTATCGACGGCAAAAGGACCATTGAGTAGTTCTTCCAGGTATATATGGTAGATTTCCAGGTAAGGTGGATAGGATAACAGCCGCTCTATCAGAGGCCTGTGTTCCATCGGGCCGCCGCTGGGTTCGTCGATGTAATAATTAATCAGCCGGTTGGTACTGAGTCCGTAGTTGAAAGTACCGAATGCCATGTTCAGGTCCCAGGGAAGAATGACGAAATTTCCGTTGTTTTCGTAAAGGTAGTAATTATGCCCCATGGCTATATAGTTATCCAGGTGCACGATGAGGGCGGATACTGCCAGGTAACGCAGTGTCTCATCCACGTCAAGGACCTTCTCTATTTCTTCGGCGAATGTTTCGTCGGGTTCGTTATTCAGCACGTCGAGAAACTGGAATAAGGTGGAGTGGTCGGGTTTGTTCTCGTTGGTCTTAAGTCCCATTGATTCCACGAGGTTGCGTCCCGTCATCCCCGGCGTCTGGAACCCCGGCATACCAACGCCCGGGATTTCCTCGTCCTCTTCTTCGGAGTCGAGGGCCTGCATGATATCCGATAGCCTGCCCCCGCCCAGGTTCACATCGAGCGGGTCAATCTCTTCCTCTTCGGAGTTACCTTCTCCGGCGATGTATTTCTCGTAGTCTTCCTCCGTCCAGTCGAGGTAAGCCGCTGGCATCTCCGGCTTGTAGAGATTCCCGTTTTTATCGGTGAAATGATTGCTGATAAAGGTCTTGTCGATGGCCTCAACCATGGTATACAAACCCAGGTGTGTGTCGTTAATCCAGAGGTCGACGAAAGAAGCACGGGGTGTGGCGATGCCCATTTGGGCGAATATCTCGTAAGCGATTATTTCCCGCATGAAAGTGGGGTCGCTGAAGCCGTTGTTGAAAACGAGTTTCTTTACGCCATCGAGATTACGGGCGGAATTGAAAAAATTTAGGTCTACCTTCAGGCTGTACCGCATAGAGCCCGAATTAGCCGTAGTCGTCAGCGAGGAATTGCCTTTGGTCCTGACGGCGATATCGGGAATCAACTCTCCATCATACCAGAGGTCGGCCTTGACGTATTCCTCGGCAAGAGGGTCATTCTGCATGAACTCCCAGTTTTCCGCCGGGGTGACCAGCCGTACCTCAACGACGCGGTCGGTATAAAACGGGGCAGAATTTCGAGCGTAAACACCCTCTTCGCTGCAACCTGATGACACCGGCACCAGCAGAACGATGACTAATATTAGCGCAGTAATTATCGGGGCTTTTTTACTTGCCATAACGAATATCCGCTGAAAACAGTATACCACCTTTCAGAATATTGACCAGATTATAGCGGTAAAATGTTAAACAAAGATTAATCGGGGCGGAAGTGGAATGATGTGGTTATCGATTCTAGACGAATTCGTCCAGCAAAGCTTCAAACTGCGCGGGATTGACGGGCTGCTTTACCAGGGGCGCCTTCCTCAGGGCAGGTATCCCGTCTTCGTATACCGGTCTTGCCTGCCGGTAAATGATGCCGATGGGTATCCTATCTCCCCATTCCTGCGCTTTAACCAGAGCGGCGGCTTTATCCCCGGGATTATAGCCTTCATCCTCAACTTGATATACTCTCTGGCGGTACCACTGGAAGGTGTTATGCCGGTTGAAGGAAACGCAGGGCTGCAAAATATCTATTAGGGCGAAGCCCCGGTGTTCGACGCCGGCCTTAATCAGTTCCGAGAGGTGTTCGACGTCACCGGAGAAGCCGCGCGCCAGGAAGCTGATGTCCGAGGCTAGCGCCAGCGCCAGTGGGTTTAGCGACTGCGTAGCGCCCAGGGGCGTGGTCTTGGTAACGAATCCGGTATCGCTGGTGGGTGACGCCTGCCCTTTGGTAAGTCCGTAGACCTGGTTGTTGTGAACCAGGTAGGTCATATTGATGTTACGCCGTATGGCGGCCAGCAGGTGATTAAGCCCTTCACCGTAAGCGCCGCCGTCGCCGTCGATGCCGATGATGGTAAGTTCATGATTAGCCAGTCTGGCCCCTGTGGCGGCGGGAACCGTGCGACCGTGCAGTCCGTTGAAAACGTTGCCGCGGGTGTAGTGAGGAAGCTTGGGACCCTGACCGATGCCGGATACCCAGAGCAGGTTGCGGGGTTCAATCTGCATTTCCACCAGGGATGTTTTAACCGCCCGGAGAATGCCGAAGTTGCCGCACCCGGGGCACCAGGCGTTGGGGACGGGGCTTTCATAATCTTTAAGCGTGACCATCCTGGAAAACCTCTTTCTTCAAGCGTTTAATGATATATTCCGGAGAGAAGGGTCGGCCGTCGAATTTCAGAATGGTGCGGTCGATCTTTTGCCCGGTTTCACGTCTTATTAAGCCGGCGAGCTGGCCGGTGGCGTTATTTTCGATTGCCACGGTTTTGCTGCCGGCCCTGAATATCTCGTCGCCTAAATTTTCGGGGAAGGGCCAGATTTCGTTAAAGCAGACGGTGCTGACAGCCTTGCCGTCTTGCTCGATGGCCGCGGCGGCCTCGTTGATAGCCCCGCAGGCGCTGCCCCAGCCGATAAGCGTGATATCCGAACCGGCAGACTGCTTGATGATCGGGCGGTTAATCTCTTTCCGGAGAGCGTTCAGCTTGCGGAGACGTTTCAGGTTCTGGGCGTCACGCGTAAGGGCGTCTTCAATCATGTGCCCGGCTTCGTCATGTTCATCGGAATCGGTCACCACCAGCGCTTTACTCAGTCCCGGTAAAGCCCTCGGTGAAATACCGGATTCGGTTACGGTATGTCTTTTGTAATTCCTGTATTCGACGGCCTTTTTCGGCGTGACGATATCGCCGCGATCGACGGTTAACTGCGTCAAATCGAAAGGGTCGACCGTCATATATGAGGTGGCCAGGTGGTGGTCGGAAAGGAGGATGACCGGCGTCTGGTATTTCTCCGCCAGATTAAAAGCTCTGGCAGTAGCGGCGAATGCATCCGCCGCATTGGCAGGCGCCAGCAAAGCCCGGGGGAATTCGCCGTGCCCGGCGTGCAGGGCAAACCAGAGCTCTCCCTGCTCGGTACGGGTGGGTAAGCCCGTGGCCGGCCCGGGACGCTGTCCCAGCACGATGACTACCGGGGTTTCCGTCATACCCGCCAGCGCCAGACCTTCGACCATCAGGCTGAAGCCGCCCCCGGATGTAGCCACCATCGACCTGACTCCGGCGTAACCGGCACCGACGGCCATATTTATAGCGGCAATCTCATCTTCGACATGGACCGCCACGACGCCGTAGTCTTTTTCCTTTTCGGCGAAATATTCCATGATGGAACTCGCCGGGGTCATCGGGTAGCCGGCTATCAATTTGCACCCGGCCGCCATGGCGCCCAGGGCAATGGCTTCATTGCCGTTGAGGAGAATCTTCGGCTTCTTACCGGATGATTTTACCTCGGGGAGAGCTTTTTGCCTGCCGTGTTGCCCGGCGAAATCGAAACCCGCCCGGGCGGCCTTAATATTATCTTCGATTATTTTCCGACCGTGACGGGCGAACTCTTTGGTCAGTACGGATTCAGAAATTTCAAAATTATAATTAACCAGCCCCAGTATAGCGCCGGCCGCCACGGCGTTAGCCATCAGCTTGTTGCCCACCGAATCCAGGGCGATTTTGTTGAGTGGTATATCCAGGACTTTCTTTTTAGTATCCGGAGCGGGAAAGGACTCTCCGTCATAAATGATGGTACCGCCGGACTTCAGCTCTTTCTGATGGAGTTCAACGGTCTCCCGGTTCAGGGCAACCAGCAGGTCGAGTTTCTCCGTCACCGCCTGGATATCGGCGTCGCTTATTCTAATGCGAAAGAAGTTATGACCGCCCCGGACGCGGCTCTCGTAGTCCTGGTCGGCGAAGACGTGAAATCCTCCCCGCGCCATCGTCCGGGCGATGATGATACCGATAGACTGCACACCCTGGCCGGCTTCACCGCCGACCAGTATGTTAAAGTCGGTCATGCTTATCCTTTATCGAGGGTCTCACCAAAAACCCGTCCGTAGTCCTGGCAGGCATGAAGACCTTCCTGGGTATCTATCTTGGCTTCCAGCATGTTGAATGGTCCCAGCTCGAACGGTTCCATCTTGAAGACGTACTGCATGGTATCCAGTATTACCGATGGAGCGTTGCCGTCATGGGTGTAGGAGCCGAAGGAACCGGCCAGTTTACCCTCCAGGTCGGCATTACGCCCCAGGAACAGGAAGGTTTTCATCGGCCCCGCCATTTCGCGGTGGTAGGTAGGGCTGGCGAAAATATAGCCGTCATAACCGTTGAGTTCTTCGGATTCCTTGATATCGGCCACCTTTTTCAGTGTCGCTTCCTGGCCGCTGATTCTCACGCCCTCGGCGACGTATTGCGCCATTTTTTGCGTGTTGCCGGCGAGGCTGTAGTACACGATAAGCACCTTTTTCATGATAGGTCTCCCCTCCCGATTCTATAAATTACAGGTTCCCGGCTACATAATCCCAGTTCACCAGGCTCCAGAAAGCCTCTAGATATTTCGGCCGGGCGTTACGGTAGTCGATGTAATAAGCATGCTCCCAGACATCGCAGGTAAGCAGCGGTGACTTTCCCTCCTGCATCGGGTTACCGGCATTGCCGGTGGTTTGAATAGCCAGGCTACCGTCGGCGTTCCTGACCAGCCACGCCCAGCCGGAGCCGAATAAAGTCACCGCTGCCTTGGTAAATTGTTCCTTGAAGTCGGCGAAAGAGCCGAAGGCTTTATTGATGGCCTCCGCCAGTTCTCCGGCGGGTTCGCCGCCGCCGTTCGGCGAAAGGCAGTTCCAGTACGTGGTATGGTTCCATACCTGGGCGGCGTTATTATAGATGCCGCCGGACGCTTTTTTGATTATATCCTCTAAAGATGAATTTTCGTATTCCGTTCCCGGTATGAGATTGTTCAGGTTGTTCACGTAGGTTTGATGGTGCTTGCCGTAATGGTAGTCGATAGTTTCGGCGGAAATGTGGGGCGCCAGTGCATCCCTGGCATAGGGTAATTCGGGTAATTTGTGTTCCATGGTGTCCTCCTTCACTCCTCTAATGGCGATTGCTATTATAGCTCATATCTTTGAAAAGTCAAATTTCGTAAAAAGGACGGAATATAATCATGTTTTAGAGAATTCGGTTTAATCATACGATAGTAAAAATGGGTTGTATGTGACTTTTATCCCGCCGTGGGATTCCTTGACTATGAATATACTATTTGCTAAGCTTGGGGCGAAAATATTCACCCCGACTGAATAATTCCGGGAAAGGAGTTGTTTACTGATGGTAACGAAAGAGTATACGCATCTGGTTAAGCCCGTGCTGGTGAAAGATCCGCCGCCGGGGCTTTATGACGGGAAACGCATCTGGATGGAAGCCAGGGATATGGAGGGGTTCGAAGCCCAGTTTTCTTTCGGATTCATCAAGAAACCCTCGGTGTTTCATCCGCTCGAGGGTCAGGTGATTCATCCTTATGACGAATTACTCGTCTTTGAGGGAACCGACCTCACCGACATGCTGCACCTGGGAGCGGAAATATCCGTGGAAATGGGCGAAGAGCGGGAGGAGCATGTTTTTACCGACCCGACGGTTGTGCTCGTCCCCAGGGGAACGCCCCACGGCCCGGTGAAAGTGAGGAAGCTCGACCGCACCATCGTGCACTACACCATCGGGCTGGCGACGGACTATGCCGCCGTAGCGGTAAGTCCCGGAGCCTCTTCACCCACCACCGGCGATAAATACAGCCGGTATGTCAAGAAGATGATTACTACGGTGCCCGAAGATATCGATGTGCCGGCCGAAGGCAGGATGCCGAACGTTATCGGCAAAGACGGCATCATGAGGCCTGCCGCCGCCGGAGTGGGACCCGGCAACGGCGACCAGATAGTCTGGCTTTACGGCGACGACCTCGAAGGATTCGATGTTAATTTCACCTGGGGCTTCTACAGCCAGTGCGGCAAATGGCATCGCGGCGGCGAGGCTCATACCCATCCCGAGGCGGAGATATTATGCTTTCTGGGTCTCGACGAGGATGATATGGACTATCTCGGGGCAGAGCTGGAGCTGGGCCTGGGCAAGGACTACGAAAGGCATATTTTCAATACCCCCACCTGCGTGGTGTGCCCGGCCGGGTTCCCCCACCTGCCGCTGATAACGCGCTGGGTGGATAAACCCTACGCCTTTATTGTCGTC
This sequence comes from Dehalococcoidia bacterium, assembly GCA_050123255.1. GTDB lineage: Bacteria > Chloroflexota > Dehalococcoidia > Dehalococcoidales > RBG-16-60-22 > W425. The sequence goes on along the minus strand of JASFHJ010000011.1, from coordinate 94 downwards.
TGCCTCAGCGGCGAACACGCTTCGCCATGGGTAGAAGCCTAGCAGCGCGATTTCATTCGATATGAAAAAAATAAGAGGGTTCGTACGGGATTTC
>JASFHJ010000010.1:0-13914 GCA_050123255.1 Dehalococcoidia bacterium | reverse complement strand
CATAGATTTGTGCAGAGCCGAAATATGGTCGTAATGAGAGTCACCCTTCTGGTCATAGATAACCGCGCGTTGCTGAAAGACGTCTTCAATCGTCGATAGCGCTATCAGACGGTTACCTTCCGCATCGGGCGGCGTGCTTAACGCGGCGGTCTCGATAGTATTCAATGCCACCCGGGCGTCATGGTTGGAAGCGGTGATAAGGTGGTTCATCGCGTCCGCCTCCAGGGTGGCGTTGAGTTCGCCGATACCCTCGAATTTATCCCGGAGCGCCCGGACGATCAGTATCTGTATCTCTTCCTCGGAGAGAGGTTTCAAAGGCAGCACGCGGGTGCGGGAAAGCAGCGGCGAAGTGACCTCGAAAGACGGGTTTTCCGTGGTGGCGCCGATGAGGATAACGGTGCCGTCCTCGACGAAGGGCAGCACAGCGTCCTGCTGGGTCTTATTGAAACGGTGGATTTCATCTATAAAGAGTATGGTCCGCTGCATCTGAACCTTGCGGCGTTCCCTGGCCTGGACGACGATCCGGCGCAGGTCGGCAACGCTGGCGCTGACCGCGCTGACGGGGTCGAAATGGGCCCCGGTGCTGTTGGCGATGATAAATGCCAGCGTGGTCTTGCCGCATCCCGGCGGACCCCAGAATATCATGGAAGGAACACGGTCGGACTCGATGAGTTTGCGGAGGACGCGCCCCTTGGCCAGGATATGGTCCTGCCCGACGAAGCCGGTAAGGCTGTTGGGGCGCATACGGGTAGCCAGCGGCGCTCCCTCGAACTGCTGTTCTTCGGCCTGTTCCTCTTCCTGCTGCTCGAACATATCCATGCTCATAATATATCTCCCCGGCTATAGCCCTGCCCATGCCGGCATCATCGCCATATATTCCCGGGCCGCCTGTTCGGCATCTTCTTTTTCCATATTACGCGAATTGATATACATGAAGACCAGACCTTCATATATTTCATCATATGACTTCAGGGTACCATCAGCATTGGTGCAGTGGACACAGTAGTCATTCTCCTCGTTACCGCCCCCGAAGTCACCGGGATTGTTCATGGGCATACCGCAACTCTGGCAATTCCTGGTTATCCGCACCTCGCAGGTATCACAGCTTTCATCGCATTCGTCGAACCCATCCGGCTCTGGTCTATACAATTGTTCGTTACCTACCATTTACTTTCCTGTACTAATGGTAATGTATGCTACCGTGTTCCTTAGTTTACTACGAAATATCCTTTAATACTATATTACTTTCTGGCTATTTATACCTCTCAACCTCAAATCTATAGAGCTGTACCGGCTCGTTCGGGTCAATGCCGCCCTTTTGCCGGCAGATGTCTATCTGGTACTCGGCGCTGTCCACCCCTTCCAGGTCGGGTAACAGCAGGCCCCGCCGCCATCCCGCCTCCACGATAACGCCGTACTTCTTCGGGTCCAGCTGACTGACATCATCAACCGGCTCGGGAGTCGTTAATACGTCCACACTATAGTCGAGGTCTTCTAACTCACTCTCGGTTATCGCCGCAAACCGGGGATCCCGCGTAGAAGCGCTGACGGCATTAACGATGATTTCGCCGGCGATATTTTTCTGCTGCGGCTCGAAGGTTCCGATGCATCCGCGCAGGTCGCCATGCTTGTGAATGGAAACGAATACCCCGGCTTGCTTTTGCATCTCGGGAGGTAAATCGGCGGGGGGTGAAGGCATTTTCCCTTCCCGGGCATACATCTCCACGGTCTCTTTAGCCAGAGCTACCAGCGGATTCATCTTCGTCTTGAAAACAACCCCGGCATAACCGACTACCGCGGAGCGGTCGCCGGTGGTATCGCCGCTGGTCTCGTACCTGACGAGTTCCGCTCCGGCAACGCCGAGTTCCTTCGCCGCCGACATCGTACAGACCACCGGGCCGTGGGCGCACATGGTAATCTCGTACTTATTATAGCGTTCGGTAAGCTCATCTTCGTCGAGGGCCAGCATGGCTTCTATCGCGAGGTTGTCCTTCTCTTTGGCTACCTCGTGCGGTTCGTAGTGGGTCATGTCGCCGCTGGCGATGATGACGGCTTCGCGTTTCAGCTCCCTGATAGCCATGGCGATAGATTTACCCACCTCTTTGTAGGCATCTACTTTAGAATACGCCAAAATGACGGGGACTATCTTGAAGTCGGACTGTAAATACTGGAGAAAAGGTATCTGCACCTCGACGGCATGTTCTCCCTGCTGAGAACCGGCGTCCGCCTCGGCATACCGGGATATTTCCACTATTTTTTCCGCCAACCCGTTATCAATCTCCACGTCGCCCAGGGGCGTACGCCAGGTGCCTTCGGTCATGACGCTGTAGGGCTTACCCAGTCCCGTATGACTCGGCCCGATAATGACATAGGTATCCTTCAGCCTTATCCGTGAAAAGGTAGCGCCGGCAACCCTGCCGGAATAGATATACCCGGCGTGGGGAACCAGCAGCCCTATCACGTCTTCTTTTTCCGCATTAACATCGGTGTATTCCGTCAGCATTTCCCTTAGCTTCATCGCGTCACCGGGATAAAACTGCCCGGCAACCACCGGATTCCTAATCATCTTTCACCTCCTTCGAGGCGGACACTATAAAATTCAAATCCGCGCCGCAATACCTGCAGCGCGTGCCCTCAAGTCCTTCGATATTTGTCTGATATCCGTACCTGTCAATAATTTTTTCACCGCAGTTGTAGCATACCGTGTTCTCGCCGGGATGGCCGGGTACGTTACCGGCATAGACGAATTTAAGCCCGGCCTCTTTACCAATCCGGAAAGCTCGTTCGATGGTTTCCAGGGGGGTAGGCGGTAAATGGTTGATCCGGTACTGCGGATGAAAACGGGTCACATGCCAGGGAGTGAGTTCACCGAGTTCACCCTTAATCCAGTCGGCGATTCCCCGGAGTTGAACATCGTCGTCATTCATCGTGGGAATTATATTGGTGACCGCTTCCACATGCATATGCCACTTCTCTTTAGCCCGTACGGTTACATCCAGTATTTCCCGCCAGCGGGGCACGCCGGAGAGCGATTTATAAAATTCATCGGAAAAACCTTTTATGTCAACCCGCCAGGCATCGAGGTAAGGCCCGATTGCATCCAGCGCTTCGGGAGTGGCGTAGCCGTTGGTAACGTAAACGGTGTAAAGCCCTTTTTCCCTGGCCAGTTTCGCCGAATCCAGGGTATGCTCCAGCCAGATTACCGGCTCGTTATACGTCCAGGCTATCCCCTGGCAGCGGTGCCGGATAGCCAGCTCTACCGAGGCCTGCGGCGATAGTTCCCGGCAACTGTCAACCAGCGACTGGCTGTCGGCGGTGGATATCTGCCAGTTCTGGCAGTGCCGGCAATGAAAGTTACAGCCCAGGGTTCCCAGGGAAAAACAGAGTGTGCCGGGATGAAAATGAAAGAGGGGTTTCTTCTCAATGGGGTCGGCGGCTACGGACGATACCCTGCCGTAATTCAGGTTATATAGAGTGCCCTGCCGGTTCCGGTACATGCCGCAAACTCCGAACTTGTCCGGATTTATACGACAGCGCCACTGGCAGGTCCGGCATCTTACCCTCGAGTCCGGTAGCTTTTCATAAAGCACGGCTTCACGCATAACCTGACTCCCCCGCACCGGTTTTACCAACCGCTATATTCCATTATAAAACGGAAAAAGAAATATATCTAGCGGGGTAATCCTGTCTAAAGGAATATTCCGAGGTCGAAGGAGAACATCGACGACATTGCTATAAAGCAACCGGCATGGCCCATCAGGTAGAGAATAACTATCACCAGTACCGTCCACTTAAGCTTGCCGCGCGGCCGTCTCTTGAATACTTCCAGCAGCCACCCCAGGAAGATGCCCTGCCCGATGCAGATAGCGCCGATAGTAGGATAGAAATAAAACGGGTAACTTACCCGGTCGGTGATAAAGGTCGCCGGTATCCACAATAAAAAGGTGCCAAAAAACCATGCCACCCCGAAAAGCGCCGCTTCATTCCTCTTAATAGCCAGGACCACCATGTAAACAAACGTGGGCATTATCAGCGCCCAGAAAGACGGGCTGAGACCGCCGATATAATTCGGGTTCCAGTGATAAGCCATGGGTTTGTAGGTCAACAGCCACTCCCAGGGACGGCTCTCCGAAGGATGGTCAACGCCTTCGAAGGTCAGGCTGCCGGTCCTCTCCAGCATATGCATGGTACGAGTATAAGAGTCTTCGAAATTTTCAGTACTCTGCGAAATAGCCAGGTCAAAAGGCATCATCAATATCATGAAAGCCAGTACTGCGAACAATGGAATCAGAATAACAAACCAGTTACGTTTCTGACGGCTGAACAGCCAGTGAACACCGATAACAGGCAGAGCCAGAGCGCCATTCAGCTTGGCCAGGGCGCTGAGACCCACTGCTGCTCCCGAGGTAACGTACTTCCGGTACATATACAATAAAAAGGAAGCCAGCATGAAGGTAAGATAATAGACGTCTATCATGGCAATGCCGCCATGAACGAAAGTCATATTCTCAAAAGCCAGCAGCGTGGTCGCCAGGTTGGACGCCAGCCAGGACATTTCCAGCCGGCGACAGAGGAAATAAAACATTATTATTGTGGCGGTTCCGAAAATAACCGAGAAAAACCTCCACCCCCAGGGATTATCCCCGAAGATTCTTATACCGGCTACGATAAAAAGCTTGGCCAGCGGCGGATGCTCCGTCCGCTTGGTTTCGTGATTCTCGATGATGTTGTTGGCATCCGTAACGTAATGAGCTTCATCCAGGATGTAATCATTGGTACTGGCGATAATACCGAACTGCAGCCCGAGAGTAACGACTACCAGAGCGCATAGCCAGAAGTGTTCCTTTTTACATACGGATATAATTCTGTTTATAAGGTGGAAATACAGCATTCCTTCTATACCTGACGCATCTAATTATAGCGCTTTACGAAACGGTTATAAAGGATTATAATATATTGGTTCATTTTTATGAATAGAAACACAGCCGGGGGTGAAACTTGGGCGTTATCTATTTAGTCTCAGCAGAATCAGCCGCGGGAAAAACAGCCATCTGTGCCGGCATAGGGAAATATCTGACCGGGGAAGGCAGGAGTGTCGGTTATCTTAAACCTCTCTCCTCCGGTGAGAACGATACCGACGTTACTTTCATCAGATCCGTCCTGGGATTAGCCGAAGTAGTCAAAGAGCCGGACATGCTCAAGGGTAAAGACGTCGTTCTGGTTGAAGGAACGGTGGGACCGGATGCCGCGGATAGCATCAGCCAGGCTACCTACGGTGCCGCCAAAGAGATGAAAGCTAAAGTGATAGCCGTCGAGTCATATACCGGGCAGGCTTCCGGTTATATAGACAGTTATAAAGGATTCGGGAACAGCCTGGCGGGTATCATCATCAACAAAGTACCCCAAAGTCAGTTGAAACAGATCACCGAAAAAACCAAAGCCGAGTTCGAGGCGGCGGGAATCGCCGTCTTGGGATTGATCCCGGAAAGCCGAAGCCTGTTATCCATCACGGTGGGCGAACTGGCGCAGAGCCTCAACGGCAATATTCTTAATAGTTCCGAGAAAACCGATGAACTGGTGGATAACTACATGCTGGGAGCTATGGTGGTCGATTCCGGACTCGATTACTTCAACAGGAAGACCAATAAAGCCGCCGTCATCCGCCTGGACCGGCCCGATATGCAACTTGCGGCTCTGGAGACTCCCACCCGGTGTCTGGTTCTCAGCGGCGGTTCGGCTTCACCGCCGTATACGGTATTGCAGAGAGCCGAGATTAAAGGCATCCCGATAATAACCACCGATTGTTCCACCAGCGACGTGATAGATATCGTCGAGGAGAGCCTGATCAAAGCCCGGTTCAGCCAGGCGAAGAAGGTTCCCGCGCTGGCGGAAATTATCAAGCAAAACGTAGACCTGAAGGTATTTGCATAATTCCAGACGAGAAAGGATGTGAAAATCAGAATATAATCCAAAATATTCCCACGGTTTATTACATCCCCTGATAGTAACACGATCCGAATACCAGGGGGAGTCCTGGGGTGGTTTCCTTGCTCTGGGATTTTTTATTTTACCGATACGTTGATTTCCTGAATTTCGTTGTTATAAAATTCTATTTGCTGCGCTGCGTATATCAGGCAGAAGTTGATGCAAAATCTAAATAAGGGGGGCAGGTGATTGAATGCATTAGGAAGACATTTACTGGTTGAACTCCAGGATTGCAACAGGGAAGCTTTAAACGACCTCGACTTCATCCGTGATGCCATGTTGCAGGCGGCAATCGAATGCGGTGCCGTAGCCCTCGGCGAATCATTCCACCGCTTCAGTCCCCAGGGAGTGAGCGGTGTGGTGGTAATAGCCGAATCGCATCTCTCCATACATACCTGGCCGGAATACGGATATGCCGCCGTCGACATCTTTACCTGCGGGACCGAGGTGCAGCCGGAAAAAGCCGCCGGGGTGATGGTCGAGAAACTGGAATCAAAAAACCATTCTTTTCAGGAAATCCAGAGGGGGATTTTGGTGGCCGTCTAGCACGGCCTGAGTTATGGATATTGACCCTGATAAATGGCTCCAGGACCATATAAATACTGATTTCATACAGCTGCACCGGCTGGAAGAGGTACTCTACGATGGGCAGACCAGATACCAGTCGGTCCGGATAGTGCGCACGGGTAACTTCGGTGTGTGCCTGGTACTTGATGGGAAAATTCAGTCCAGCGAGGCTGACGAGTATATCTATCACGAGGCGCTGGTGCACCCGGCCATGATAACTCATCCCGGCCCGGAATCCGTATTCATCGCCGGAGGCGGCGAAGGCGCCACTCTCCGGGAAGTATTATTTCATAAATCCGTAAAAAGGGCGGTGATGGTGGATATCGATGAGGAAGTTATCGCCCTGAGCAGGAAGTATTTACCCGACCACAGCCGCGGGTCTTTCGACGATCCTCGAACCGAGCTTTATCACAGGGATGCCAGGGAATACCTGGAAAAGACCGAAGACAAGTTTGATATCATCATAATTGACCTGCCGGACCCGATTGAAGAGGGACCGGCTTACCGACTCTACACCCGGGAATTCTACCAGATAGTCCGTGACCGGCTGACCGATGACGGTTTAATAGCCGTTCAGGCCGGTTCGGCATCTCTAAAGGAACTTTTAAACTTAACTGCCGTAAATAACACGCTTAGCGGCGTTTTTCCAATAGTAACCGTTAATATTGCGGATGTGCCCTGCTTCGGCGGCCCCTGGGGCTTTTGCACAGCCTCCCGCCGATATGACCCCCGGGAACTTACCATTGAAGAGGTGGATAACCGTATTACACAGCGCTCATTGTCTTCCTTGCGTTTTTACGACGGTATGACCCACCGGGGAATGTTCTCACTGCCGCTCTATATCAGAAATGCCCTGGCCGACCAGCAAAAGATAATCACCGACGCGGAGCCGCTTTATCTTTATACCGGCTAGATAATGGCCCTTAAATACAAAAAGACTAAAGAGAATAGTCCCGTTATCAGACGGGATTTTTTCTCTCTAGTCTTTTCTGGTAACTATTAGGTCACCGGAGATTACCGGTTTGTTCTCATTTTTGAGAAGCAATCGCTGCAATAAACCGGCCTGCCTTCGCGGGGTTCAAAGGGTACCTCGGTATCCTTGCCACATTCGGCGCAAACAGCGGGGAACATCTGGCGAGGTCTGTAACCGCCGGTGGAACCGTAACGCTCGGCTTTGCGTGCCTGACGGCAAGGCAGGCACCGCTTGGGTTCATTGGTGTAACCTTTTGACTGGAAGAACTCCTGTTCTTCGCCTGTGAAAATAAACTCACTGCCGCAATCGGCACAGGTGAGTGTCTTGTCCTCGAAACTCAACGGATGACCTCCTTTCTTCGTTAGTTGGTTAGAGCTAAGGTCATCCGTACCTTGGTCGGGATAAAGTAATTAAATTGCATGTGATAACCTAGACTGACAACCACTGCGGGTATTATATACCTAAAATTTCCCATTTGCAATAGTACCTTTAGGAAAATTTTTTAATAATTTATTATTATTCTGATGATAGTGATTAATGTTATTGATATTTTATATGATTTTCATATATATTTTTCATCATATCACCCTGCTACCGTGTTTTTGACTAAAGAATTGTCTCAGTCTATACTGGATGTATAATCCAGTTTTCAGAGGTACTTGATTCATGAACAAACCCGTTCTACTTTCACCGGAAAACACCGTTCTGGTAGCCATCGATTTCCAGGAGAGGCTTTTTCCGGCGATGCACGAGAAAGAAAAGCTCTTACGACAGGTTGTCAGATTAATCCAGGGAGTCAAGGTGCTGGAAATTCCGGTAATCCTTACCGAGCAATATCCCAAAGGACTGGGGCCTACCCTGCCGGAGATAGCCGAGTTACTCCCCGATGTCAAGCCGATAGAAAAGACCTGTTTCAGCTGCTGCGACACCGATGAGTTCCAGCAAGCCCTGGGAGCGACCCACCGAAAGCAGGTACTGATTTGCGGAATTGAAGCTCATATTTGCGTCTACCAGACCGCTATCGCCTTGAAACAAGCCGACTACGAAGTCCAGGTGGTGTCCGACTGCGTTTCTTCGCGCGACCCCGAAAATAAAATGGTCTCTCTGTTCAAGTTAGGGAACTCCGGAATAAACCCGACTACCATGGAGACTGCGCTTTTCGAGTTGTTGAAAGTAGCCAGCGGTGACAGTTTCAAGCAAATCAGCAATATTGTGAAATAGAGATTCTGTAACCTTACCCTGTTCCCGAGGTTTCAATATGGATTGTTTACGCTGTGGTAATTGCTGCATCCGGCATCCCGCCTATGTCAGCCCTGCGGAAATCCGGCGTATCACTTCGTACCTGGGTATAACTACGGATGATTGGTCGCAAAGGTACGCCGGTGAAGGTCCGGACTATCACGGATTCTTCCCCATTCGTCAGATCGACGGCGCCTGCGTTTTCTTAAGATTCGACGGTGATATCGCCGTATGTACCATACATTCGGTAAAGCCCGACTGCTGCGTCCGCTGGGCGCCCGGCCTGGATAAAGAAGAATGCCGCCAGGGACATGAGCGTATTTCAGGTTCAAATCGAGAGTGAATCCCGCGTTTTTTGTCAGCCATTTTTCCTTGTGATATACTCGAATTAGAGGGGCATTTAAACTTAGTGACGATTTTTCCCGATGCCCAGCGAGGGCACAGTGGATAATAATATTACCCGGGCTCAGCAATTGGCTGAGAAGATAGTAGAGAACATTGAAAAGGTCATGGTCGGCAAGCCGGAAGCCGTCCAGCTGGCGGTAATAGCCTTAATCAGCCAGGGGCACGCCCTCATCGAAGATATCCCCGGAGTGGGCAAGACCATGCTGGCGCGCAGCATGGCGAAATCGATTAATTGCAGCTTCAAGAGGATTCAGTTCACCCCGGATATGCTCCCCGGCGATATCACCGGGGTGATGATATACAACCAGAAATCCGGCGATTTCGAGTTCCGCACCGGCCCGATATTGACCCAGGTGCTGCTGGCCGACGAAATCAACCGCGCAACGCCTAAAGTACAGTCGGCACTGCTGGAAGCCATGGGCGAAAGGCAGATTACCGTGGATGGCGTTACACGCCAGATGCTTTCGCCTTTTCACGTGCTGGCCACGCAGAATCCCATCGAGTTCGAAGGTACTTTCCCTCTCCCCGAGGCACAACTGGACAGATTCATGCTGCGTATCAATCTGGGCTACCCTTCTCCTTCGGAGGAAATAGCCATCGTTGAAAGCCAGCAGTACGTTCACCCGATCGAGGAAATAAGCTACGTGGTAGACGCCGCCGATGTACTGTTCGTCCAGGAGAAGGTGAAAATGATATACGTGGATGACCTGGTGAAGCAGTATATAGTGGCGCTGGTGGAAGCCACCCGTCAGCATCCCTCGATATTTCTCGGGTCGTCGCCTCGCGGTTCGCTGGCGCTTTTCCGAACTTCCCAGGCCCGGGCTCTTCTTCTGGGACGCGATTTCGTACTGCCCGACGATGTTAAGGCCCTGGCTGAACCGGCTCTGGCCCACCGCGCCCTGCTTTCCGCCGGGGGACAAACTCCGGGTAAAGACAGCCAGACCATCATCAACGAGATACTGGAAACTGTTGAGGTTCCGGGCGCTATACCCGAGCCGAAAACCGGGTGAAAACCATGAAGAATCGCTGGGTTCTCGTTCTTATCGCTTTCCTCGTTTTCGCCATCACTCTCGCCGGGGGTTTCACCCTGCTCTGGCGCTTCATGATTTTCGTCGCGGTGGTCCTGGGTCTCAGCCATTTATGGTCGCGACTCAGCATCCGCAACCTGGAAAGCCGGATAAACGAGATACCGGCACTCTGCCGGGTGGGCGACCGCTTTGTAGAAAGCGCAACCATCACCAACCGGAGGAATATCCCCACCCCCCTGCTTGAAATCAGTGAAGATACCTCGCTGCCGCACTTCCGCAACGGAGTCAGCGTGAGTCTGCCTTCTAAGGGATATTACAACTGGCAGACGGAAGTGCACTGCCGCCGGCGCGGCCGGTACGGTCTGGGCACTTTCACGGTGAAAACAACCGACCCCCTGGGCATTTTCTCCCTGAAACGGCATATCGGCGAACGGCAGGAGTTCCTGGTCTATCCCTCGATACACGACCTGCCCTTCTTCGAGTTATCACCTCAGCAGGAGTTCGGGACGGGCTCGCGCCGCTGGCTGACAAGAGAGTCCAGTCCCAACGCCTCCCGGGTGCGGGAATATATCAGCGGGGACAATCTCCGCCATATCCACTGGCTCTCCACGGCTCATACCGGTAACCTGATGGTCAGGGAATACGACCCCGACCGTTCCCGAGCGGGATTCAGTGAAATGTGGCTGGTGCCGGACATGTACCGCGGCTCGCAGCTGGGAGAGAATGAAGAAACCACCGAGGAATACAGCATCTCCATCGCGGCTTCTCTGGCATCCAAGTACCTGGACGAAGGGAAAAAAGTCGGTATGATAGCCGCCGGTAACAAGTCCTACCTGCTGACGCCGGAAGCCGGCGAGGATCAGCTTCAATACGTACTTCGGTCCCTGTCCCTGCTGGAGGCAAAAGGCGAGGTCACCATAGATAGTCTCCTCTCCTCCCGGGCCGAACATTTTCAACCCGATTCCATAGTTGTTATTATCATGCCGTCGCTTAACCCGAGTATAGCGGCTTCCCTGCGCAGTCTCGTAGACCGCCGTGTTAAGGTTATTACCATCTTACTCGACTCCTTCAGCTTCGGCGCGGTGCAATCTTCCACGAACAGTCCCCGTACGCTCAGTTTCGGGAGTTCCAGTGTTTATACCGTGCGCCAGAGAATGGAAATAACCCGGGCACTGGACAGCCGGTTGGCTACCACGAGAATTCAGTAAACAGAGGATATGAGACAAGTTTGAACGACAAAAGAAGCCAGCAACCAAAACGTCCGGCAACCCCGCCAGGAGGAATTATCTCCTGGTTCCGCAACTGGCAGGGTCTGGTGAGCGTGATCCTGCTGTTCCTGACACTGGAAATGGTGGTACTTTCACTTGAAAGCGCCGACTGGATAAATCCACAGCCGATGCTGACACTGGTCCTGGTAGTATCTTTCATTATCGCCGGGCTGCTGATAAGGAGTCGACTCCCCGGTATCATCGCGCATATAATCGCCCTGGGAGCAGGCGCCGGTGTAACCGCCTGGCAGACGTATATGCTGCCCTCTTCCAATACCATGTCTTTCGCCGCCTTTCTTTCTTTCCTGACCTGGATAATGGGCTATTTCTCCGTGTGGTACCTGGTACGCCGGCAGAATCCCTGGGTAGCGGTGATCATGGGCACCATAGTGGTGCTGGTGAATTTGAGTAATCTCCCGGAAAGCTACTATTACTTCTTCGGGTTGTACTTCCTCGCCGCCATATTCCTGGTAACCTGGGTGAGAATGCGTAAACAACACATCGCCATGGGCCGTACGCGGGGTTCTACCATACGGGGTCTGCTGTCCCTGGGAGCCCTGCTAACCTGTATCGTCGTCGTGGCGGTATTTGCCGCCAGGGTAATGCCTGATGTGCGTATTCCCCAACTGCAGACGCTGATAGCTAAGAACATGCTCTGGAAACAGGACCTGGAAGACTCCGTGTTCAACATGTTCGAAAAAGTACCGTCCAAGCAACCGTCGAACACCGCCAATAACCGGGAAGACCTAGTTTTCGGGAGTATCTGGAAGCAGCGGGAAGACGTGGAATTCATTATTAGTTCGCCAAAACCTTCTTACTGGCGAGTAAAGCTGTACGACACTTATACGACCCGTGGTTGGGAAAACCGGTCTATCAATGACGAGGTATTGGAAAGCCACGAAGCCTGGGATAACGGTAATAATATAACCGATGGCGATATCATTACCTATACGGTGGCTACCCGTATCAAGACCGACATTCTGCTGACTGCCGGTGACTTTATTTCCGCGGATACAACCGCCCTGGTGGGCGTCAGCTACGGGGACGTGATGACGGTAAGAATACCCCGAGTCATCAGCCCCGGAGAGCACTATAACGTGACCTCAATGGTTTCGGTGCCATCACCGGGAGCTTTAGCGACGGTGAACGAAGGTTATCCCGAGTCGCTTTCACAGCAATACGTGCGATTACCGGCGAATTTCCCCGATGCAATCAGCGATTTAAGCCGGGAACTTACCGCCAACGCAACGACTCCCTACGAAAAAGTGGTAGCGATAGACGCCTATCTTTCACGGTTTGCTTACGATGAGCAAATCGAGCCGCCGCCCCCCGGTGTAGACGGCGTGGAGCATTTTTTATTCACGGAGAAATCTGGTTTCTGCCTGTATTTCGCATCGTCGATGGCGGTCATGCTGCGCTCGGTGGACGTACCGGCACGACTCGCCGTGGGTTACATACCGGGTGAACCGGGCGAAAACGAAGATGAATATATCCTGCGCTCCAACCATTATCACGCCTGGCCCCAGGTTTACTTCGACGGCTATGGCTGGGTAGACATAGAAGCGACCCCCAGCAGCGGGGGCAGCGAAGTAGCTATTGAAGAACCGTGGGTAGCGGCCTCTACCCCGATAGTATACCCGGATTACAATATTCCAAACCCCTGGGAACTGGCGCAATCACAGGCCCCCTGGTACGGAAGCATTCCGGAACCTGAAGAAAAACCAAAAAGAATTTCAAGCCGTTTCGCTTTTGCCGATGAGCTGGGACAGGTTCTCATCGTCCTGTCTATTATTCTCGGGATACTGCTGGCACTGGCGGTTCCGTTTTCGATAGTACGGTCGTCGATACGCCGCTGGGTCTGGCGGGTCGACCGCTCCGACCTGGCATCGAGTATCTATCTGCGGATGAGCCGGCTGGCGTCGCTGGGGGGAATGTCCCCGGAACCGCAGCAGACCCCGCAGGAATTCGCCGCGGCGCTGTCCGCCGAGTACCCCGACCAGGGAGAAGCATTCAACGATATCGCCCGGACGTACGCCGAAACCCGGTTCGGACGCAAAGAAGGCAAGCTGGAGCTTTACGAGGAAGCCAGGGTATTAAAATCCCGGCGGAATGCCTATAACCCGCTGATGAGACGTATGGGGTGGCTAGTGAAGTTATTCGGCAAGGGGTAGAGTGTTCAGGTTACTAAATTTTCCCTGGTACATATAGCCATCGCTTCTTTGACTGTAATAGTCCGCACATAAAAAGGTTTGACGAAGCTCGGCTGATACGGCATAATTATAGAGGCTATGTATGATTTCACACTATTTATTACAAAACTAGTACAGGGGGAGATATATGATTAAACAAGGAACCAGGGTCAAAATAGTCAATGGCGAGGACGCTGGAAAAACAGGCGTATGTGTCGCCAAAGCGCCGGGGTCTGAGACTGCCTGGAACGTGGCGATGC